>NZ_JBHYDX010000006.1:0-177933 GCF_051860505.1 Pannonibacter sp.
GCATCGTGCCCCGCTTGAGTATCACGCCCGCCGCCTCCATCTGCTTGTCCAGCTCGGCAAACAGCCGGTCAAACAGACCCTGGCGCACAAGCTCGTTGCGGAACCGGTTCAGCACCGTGTGATCGGGCACGCCCTCTTCAAGGCTCAGCCCGGCAAACCGGCGGAAGCTCAGCCGGTCGGCAATCGCCTCCTCAAGCTCGCGCTCGCTCAGGCCATACAGCGCACCAAGAACAAGGCAACGGAACTTCACAATAGCCGCCCAGGCAGGCCGCCCCGCGTCGCCATGGTTGAACCGCTTCAACACCTGCTCGAACCGGTACCAGCGCACAAGACCGTCGATCTTGTCCAGAACGCCGGGAGTGCTCCCAACCACAGCATCCGAAAACCCGAGCTGCCCTGTCCGCTTCACCGCCATCAAAACCCCCGAAGCACCAAACAAAACAATCCTCTCGCTTCACGGGGAATTATGCAACAGGCCCCACGAGGGGGAGATGCCCCCGGTAGGGGGCAGAGGGGGGTATTGGGCGGCGCATCTGGCACAGCGTTGGAGGAAAGGCTGCATCACCCCCCCTCTGTCTGCTGGCGCAGACATCTCCCCCTCAAGGGGGGAGAGGGGAGCTGCGGCGTACTGAATGACTGTCGCCGATGCTGAAGCAGGGTATTCCCTGCCTCACATGTTCGGATAGTTCGGCCCGCCGGAGCCTTCCGGCACGGTCCAGGTGATGTTGCCGTTCGGGTCCTTGATGTCGCAGGTCTTGCAGTGGACGCAGTTCTGCGCGTTGATCTGGAACCGCGGCGCGCCCTCGCCTTCCTCGATCCACTCATAGACGCCAGCCGGGCAGTAGCGGTTGGACGGGCCGGCAAAGACGTCGTGCTCCGACGCCTTCTGTAGCGCCAGATCCCCGACCTTGAGGTGGATCGGCTGGTCTTCCTCGTGGTTGGTGTTCGACAGGAACACCGAGGACAGCTTGTCGAAGGAGATGACGCCATCCGGCTTCGGATAGTCGATCTTCTTGCAATCCTTGGCCGGCTTCAGGCTCTGGGCATCGGTCTTGCCGTGTTTCAGCGTGCCGAAGAAGGAGAAGCCGAACAGCTCGTTGGTCCACATGTCGAGCCCGCCAAGGCCGACGCCGAGGAGGGTGCCAAAACGCGACCACAGCGGCTTGACGTTGCGCACCTTTTTGAGGTCTGCGCCGATCTCGCTCTCGCGCCAGGCGGTGTCGAAATGGGTCAGCTCGCTGTTGGCCTCACCACGTCCGAGTGCGGCCATCACTTCTTCTGCCGCCAGGATGCCGGACAGCATGGCGTTGTGCGAACCCTTGATGCGCGGCACGTTGACGAAACCGGCCGAGCAGCCGATCAGGAGGCCGCCGGGGAAGGACAGCTTCGGCACCGACTGGTAGCCGCCTTCCGTGATGGCGCGGGCGCCATAGGCGAGGCGCTTGCCGCCCTCGAAGGTCTCGCGGATCGCCGGATGCGTCTTGAAGCGCTGGAATTCCTCGAAGGGCGAGATATAGGGGTTCTGGTAGTTGAGATGCAGCACGAAGCCGACGGCCACCTGATTGTCTTCCAGATGGTACAGGAACGAGCCGCCGCCGGTCTTCATGTCCAGCGGCCAGCCGAAGGAATGCTGCACCAGGCCCAGCTTGTGCTTGGCCGGGTCGATCTGCCACAGTTCCTTGATGCCGATGCCGAATTTCGGCACGTCGCTGTCCCGGTCGAGGGCAAACTTCGAGATCAGCTGCTTGGCCAGCGAGCCGCGCACGCCTTCGCCGATCAGCACATACTTGCCGCGCAGCTCCATGCCGCGCGTGAAGGCGTGGTTCGGCTCGCCGTTGCGGCTGATGCCCATGTCGCCGGTGGCAACACCCACCACCTTGCCCTCGTCGTCATAGAGCACTTCGGCGGCGGCAAAGCCCGGGTAGATTTCGACGCCCAGCTCTTCCGCCTTGCCCGCGAGCCAGCGGCACACATTGCCCAGGGAGACAATGTAGTTGCCGTGGTTGTTCATCAGCTTCGGCATGAGGAAGTTCGGCAGGCGGATGCCGCCGGCAGGGCCCAGCAGGAGGAAATGGTCATCGGCGACGGCCGTCTTGATCGGCGTGTCCTCGCTGCGCCAGTCCGGCAGCAGCTTGTCGAGCCCGATCGGATCGATCACGGCACCGGACAGGATATGCGCCCCGACTTCCGAGCCTTTTTCCAGGACGACAACGGACAGCTCTTCCCCCTTCTCAAGGGCGATCTGCTTCAGACGGATGGCGGCGGCAAGACCAGCGGGGCCGGCACCGACGATCACCACGTCGAAATCCATGCTTTCGCGCTCGGGCAGCTCCAGCATTTCCGTCATTCGTGTTCTCCCTCCAGAGCAAATCCAGCAAAAATGGCAACCGGCGTTGCATCCGGACTTGCCAATAACAATGCGCTAGCGGTTGGCCCCTCGCGCAAGGGCCGCAGCGGACGGCGCCTCATGTCCCGTCGTCCGCCGATGTTCCACTCTTGTCTGACCTGTATTAGAGCAGGGGCAATCGCCTCGCAATTGCTCCTTTCAGGCAGCGCCTCGACCTAACGTTTACGTAAGCGTAAATCATATTTCCGGTTTGGTCGCAAGCATCGCTTTGTCGCAGGGGCCAGTCGAACGCCGCCATTCGCGGCCAAAACGCGGCCTGCCGGTGGACAATGGTGAGGACCGGGCTGGCCAGTGCGCAAACCGATCTGCAGCGGTTGTCTTTGACGGCCGAGTGTCTAGATTGCCAGCATGATTGTATCTGATCCGACCGTCCTGACCGCCCGTCACGTCGAGGCCCTGCTGGAGTTCCTGCAAGCCTCGGGCGTCGACGGCTTCGTGGATCTGGATCCGGTCGATCGCTTTGCCCAGTCTGAACTTGACGCGCGGCGGCCACCGGAGCCCCGGCCGCAGATGGCGACCATGTCCCCGGCTGCGCCGATGCAGCGCGGGCCTGGAAATGCCTCGCCATCGCCGCCGATGGTGCTTCCATCCTTGTCGAAGCCATCGCAAACACCTGCACCAGTTCCGGCGGCAGCAGCCGTTATTCCAGGAGAGGAAGCGGTGCGGGCTGCGCACGAGACGGCACGCGCCGCTGCGACCCTTGAGGATCTGCGGACAAGGCTTGCCGGTTTCCGCGGCTGCAACCTGCATCTGACCGCCAAGACTTTGGTCTTTGCCGATGGCAATCCGGCAGCCCGCATCATGCTGGTTGGCGAGGCTCCGGGGGCGGAGGAGGATGCAGCTGGCCTGCCCTTTGTCGGGCGCTCGGGCAAGTTGCTTGACCGCATGCTTGCCGCCATCGGACAGGACCGCTCGTCCGTCTATGTCACCAATGTCGTGCCCTGGCGTCCGCCGGGCAACCGGACACCAACGCCGCAGGAAATCGAGATCTGCCGTCCCTTCATCGCCCGCCAGATCGAACTGGTGGATCCGGATGTGCTCGTGTTGCTCGGTGGCGCCTCGGCCAAGGCCCTGACCGGGGCGAACGAGGCCATTCGCAAGATGCGGGGTCGCTGGACGGACTTTGAGACGGGCCGGCGCAGGATTCGCGCGCTCACCACGTTCGATCCGGATTATCTTCTGCGCAGCCCCCTGGAAAAACGCCTCGCCTGGCACGATTTCCTGTCCTTGCGCCAGGCGTTGGCCGCCAGCGCCTGAGCAGGTTGAAGCGGCGCAGGGTATCAACCTATACGGTTTGTTAAGCGGAGATCTGCTACGCAAAGCACTGTCATTATTCAGGATTGAGCCGATGGGGTCGGGTGCTTTCTCGATTAATCGTAACGCTGCAGCGTCAACCGCCGCGAAGGCGGCGGAACAGCCGGCGCCCGAAAAGGTCCTCGTCTTCGACGTCGACCGGCTGACCTGCATCGAGGCGGAGATGAGCAACGTCAGCCAGTGGGGCTGCCGCTTGACCTCGGCCAACATCACCCTGCTCGGCAAGTCGATCGGCATCCGCATTGGCAACGATCCCCATCTGCGGGCGGCCACCGTGACGTCGATCACGGGCCAGAATGCCGCCATTGTCTTCTCCTTGCAGCAGGACACAGGCATCAGCCGCCGTGAGGAACCGCGCCGCCCGGTCTCGTTGCCAATTGTCATCTCAGACCGGGAGGGCAAGCTGCGCGTCACGGGCCGCATCATCGATGCCTCCAAGTCCGGTTGCCGCGTTTCGGCCGAGGGGCTGAACCGGCTGCCGGACGAGGTCATCATCCGCGTTCTGGGCATGCCGCGCGCCCTTGTCGGCCAGATCATGCGCCGCGAGGGCGACGAGGCCGGGGTGCGGCTCAACTGGGAAGCTGTCCGCGATCTTGCCGCCCGCACCCAGAAGATGGCGCGCGCAGCCACCTGAAGGAGAGGGCACCTGACCTTGTCTTGCGCTCCACAAGGCACCAGTTAGAACTTCAGACAGATTTCCAGACGGAGCTTGCCTGATGTTTCAAATGCTTGCCGACAAGACACGGGCGCTGCTCGGCCGCTCCGCGCCGGTCATCCCGGTTGTCCGCCTGCAGGGCGTCATCGACAATGGCGGAATTGCGCGGCCCGGCCTCAATCTGGCGAATGTCGCCCAGCCGCTCGAGCGGGCATTCCGGATGAAGAAGGCCCCGGCTGTGGCGCTGATCATCAACTCGCCAGGCGGCTCCCCTGTCCAGTCGCGGCTGATCGCAAAGCGCATCCGCGATCTGGCCGCGCTGCATGACAAGAAGGTCCTCGTGTTTGTCGAGGATGTGGCCGCATCCGGCGGCTACATGATTGCGGTGGCCGGCGACGAGATCATCGTTGATCCCTCGTCTATTGTCGGCTCCATCGGTGTCATCTTTGCCGGCTTCGGTCTCACCGGACTGATCGAGAAACTGGGTGTCGAACGCCGCGTCTATACCGCCGGCAGCAACAAGTCGCAGCTCGATCCCTTCCGCCCGGAAAACGCCGAGGACATCGCCCATATCAAGACCCTGCAGGCCGAGATCCATGACGTGTTCATTGCCCTTGTGAAAGAGCGGCGTGGCGATCGGCTGACGGATCATCCCGACCTGTTCACCGGACAGTTCTGGACCGGCCGTTCGGCGGTTGCCCTGGGACTTGCCGACCGGGAAGGGGACTTGCGCTCGGTGCTGAAGGAGAAGTTCGGGGACAAGGCCGAGGCGCGCCTGATCAATCCGCCGCGCGGGTTCCTGGGCCGGCGCACGGGTGGCGGCATTGCCGCTTCCCTCTTGCCGGCGACCTATGCCGATGATCTGATGGCCTCGGTCGAGGCACGGGCCTTGTGGGCCCGCTACGGGCTGTGAGCCGGACAGGAGACAACTGACATGCCACCGCTGTGGGGATTGGCCCTTCTGGGCGCCGCCGGCTTCGCCGCTATGAAACTCGTGCGCCGGGAAATGAACCGCATCGAGGCACGCCTGTCAGAAGCCGCCCGGCGATCCGATGACACGCCTGTTCGCCTCGAACGCGACCCCGCCACCGGCCGCTACCGTCCGCAGGGCGACGCGTGACCGGGCAAGTGCTGCGTTCCTGGTCGCTGACAAACCGACGCGTTCCATGTTGTCCCGCGCGCCGCTACTCGGCTGCCAGAATTGCCGTATCGTCCCAGGCGCGGCGCAGCCGGCGGGCTGCGTCTTCCGCGTCGCCATCCGACAGGATCGCCGACACCACTGCCATGCCGGCAGCTCCAGCCTTTCGCACGCCGACGGCATCGGAGCAGGTCAATCCGCCGATCGCGACGGCCGGAAGCTCGCTTGCCGCACAAAGCTGTGCCAGCCCGCTGTATCCGATCGGGGCCGCGTGGTCCGGTTTCGTCCGGGTCGGGTGCACCGGACCAACGCCGATATAATCCACGTCCTTTGCATCGAAGCGCGTCAGATGCGCTGCCTCCGACACCGAAACGCCAATGATGGCGTTCGGCCCGAGCATCTGCCGCGCTTCGGCCGGGGTCATATCCCGCGTGCCGATGTGCACGCCAGCCGCGCCGATCATCCGCGCCACCTCGACCCGGTCATTCAGCAGCAGCGGCACGCGCAAGGGATCAAGCCGCGCTTTCAGCCGGCGCGCGAAGTCCGCCACCACCGCATGCGGTGCGGTCTTGTCGCGCAATTGCACGAGGCTCACCCCGCCCCGGACAGCGGCGATCACGTCGTCTTCCAGACCCGGGCGCCGGACTTCGTCGGTGACAAGATACAAGGACAGGTCAAAGCGGGACATGGTCGAACTCCACGAGGGCGAGAGCATCAAGCTGTGTTGGCGTGACGTCGCTCAAGGCATTGAGGAACCCGACCGCAAAGCTGCCGGGCAGGGGAGAGACGGCGGTGGCCAGTTCTCCGGCGACCGCGTAATAGGCCAGTGCTGCGACCGTTGCGTGAAACCTGTCGTCCTGCCCCACGGCAAAGGCTGCGACGATACCGGTCAGGGCACAGCCGAGGGCCGTCACCTGCGTCATTGCTGGCGAGCCGTTGCGGATCCGCGCCTGTCTTTGGCCATCGGTGACGAAATCCACCGCTCCCGTGACGGCGACGATCCCGCCTGTCGCCCGCGCCAGGGCAACAGCGGCGGGTTCTGCAGCCTGCACCCCATCGCCGCTGTCCGGTCCCTTGGCGGCGCTGTCGCGTCCGGTCAGCGCGAGGATTTCCGAGGCATTGCCCTTCACGATCAGGCCGGGTACCCGCCGGGCCAGTGCCATGTTGATGTCGCGCCGGTAGGCTGTCGCCCCGGCGGCGACCGGGTCAAGCACCACAGGAATGCCACGGCCTGAAGCGACATCCGCCGCCGCCGCCATGGCCGCCACCCAGTCGGGTTCGGGTGTGCCGGTGTTCAGCGTCAGGGCATGAGCCAAACCGGCAAATTCCGCGGCCTCTTCGCGCGCATGCACCATGGCAGGTGAAGCGCCCGCTGCCAGCAGCACATTCGCCATGGTCTGCATGGCAACGAAATTGGTGATGTTCTGCACCAGCGGACGTCGTGCCCGCAGGCTTGCAAGGGCGTTGCCGAATGTCATTGCTGCTCCTCATCGCAGAAGGGAAAACCTGCGGCAGGAGCGCGCGTGCAAATTCGCCCTGATCCAGCCCGATGGCGGACGACGGTCCGGTCAGGGGAACAAGGCGGGCAAGCAGCTGTGGTGTGTCTGCAAGGTTCTGCAAACGACTTCCTCCGCCGGCATGACCCGGTTCAGGTTCAAAGGGTTCATCTCAGCCCCCGGTTGTGGGGCGCCCCTGTCGCAAGCAGATTTATAGGCGCGGAACCGCGATGGCGCAAGCGGTATTCCCTTGTGCCGTCGCAGATGCCGCATGGTTCAACGGATGAATTCCAGCGGGCGGAAACATTCCCGCTCGTTGACGATGAGGCCATTCGGCCACTGGATCCAGCGGTCCTGGCAACGCTCGCTTTCCTTGAGGGGGATCGGGCGGCGCGGCTTGCGCGGCTGCTTGTTGGGTACATGCGTCACGACGTGGGTATACGGTCCTGACGCCGCAGCCTGCCGATCCATGCAACTGCGCGAGGCACAGACGATCGGCGCGCTGTCCGGATTGCCGCTGTCATTGGCGCCAGATGGTCCGGAGGACGAAGCCGATGGATTGTTGCTGCTCTGGTTGTTGCTGCCCTGGCTCTGCGCGGCCGCAAGGCTGGCGCTGGCGAGCAGGGCGGCGGTTGCAAGGACTGTCAGAAAGGATGTGCGGGACATGATCTTCTCCTCTGGGTGCGGGTTCCTCACCCGCAGGTCCGGCACATGAAAAAGGAGCCGGTAGAATGAGGGTGACGTAACGTCGCTTGGAGCGATAGAGGGGGAAGGGCCTGAAGCCGACAAGGTGTGATCCGCACCACGTTTGTGCGGGCGATTTCAGCAAAAAAGCCGGTCCTTGCCGCCGCCCTTGACCTTGTCAGCCGCCCGTGGCACCTGTCCGGCCAAATGTTTGCGGCTTTGGCCGCCCCTCCTTTCGCAATCGGGAACCGCCCCATGTCGAACGAAGCCATCCCGGCCCACATGCGCCCTGAAAACTCCTTCCAGGGCCTGATCCTGACCCTGCAGCGCTACTGGGCGGATCAGGGCTGCGTCGTGCTGCAGCCCTATGACATGGAAGTCGGCGCCGGTACGTTCCATCCGGCCACCACGCTGCGCTCGCTCGGACCCCGCCCGTGGAAGGCCGCTTATGTCCAGCCCTCGCGCCGTCCGTCCGATGGCCGCTACGGCGAGAACCCGAACCGGCTGCAGCACTATTACCAGTTCCAGGTCATCCTGAAGCCGTCGCCGGACAACCTGCAGCAGCTTTATCTCGACAGCCTCTACGCCATCGGTCTCGATCCGACGCTGCATGACGTGCGCTTCGTCGAGGACGACTGGGAAAGCCCGACGCTGGGCGCCTGGGGCCTTGGCTGGGAATGCTGGTGCGACGGCATGGAAGTGTCGCAGTTCACCTACTTCCAGCAGGTCGCCGGTTTCGAGTGCGCGCCGGTCTCGGGCGAACTCACCTATGGCCTCGAGCGTCTCGCCATGTACATCCAGGGCGTCGATAACGTCTACGACCTGAACTACAACGGCCGCGAAGGCGCCGAGAAGATCACCTATGGCGACGTCTTCCTGCAGGCCGAGCAGGAATATTCCCGCCATAACTTCGAGCACGCCGACACCGAACTCCTGTTCCGCCACTTCCGCGACGCCGAGGAAGAGTGCCGCCGCCTTCTGGCCGCCGGTGCTGCAACTCGTGATGCCATCGGTGCGGATGTGCACCAGATGGTGCTGCCGGCCTATGACCAGTGCATCAAGGCCAGCCATGCCTTCAACCTGCTGGATGCGCGCGGCGTGATTTCGGTCACCGAACGCCAGAGCTACATCCTGCGCGTCCGCGAACTGGCCAAGGCCTGCGGCGCCGCCTTCCTCGAAACCCGCGCCGGCGGCGTCGGCTACGAAGGCTGATTGCTGGCACGCGTGGCAGGGCGGTTCTTTCCGCGGTCATCCCCGCCCTGTGCGGGGATCCAGCCGGCACACCGAGTCTCGTCGCTCCTGCGTAGGCAGGAGCCCAGTAACCTGTTGAGTTGATTGTCTTTCGGTGTCTGTGCGTCCCCAGGTCTGCCCCGTTTACTGGGCTCCTGCCTGCGCAGGAGCGACGAACGGCGGGGCATGCGTCACGACGTGCTCGCATGTTGGACGAGGGACAGGTTCGAAGGCATTGGCAGGCCCACATCTCCATCACCAAGGGTGACATCACCGCCGCCAGGCGCTAGCGTCACGCGCGAGTGTGTCCTTGCCTGGAGAAGCCGGTCATGACCTTCTGGATTGTCGTTGCGGTCATCGGTGCCGCCGCCCTCTATCTCATTACGCTGTACAACGGCCTCGTGACCAAGCGGCAGATGGTCGAGGAAGGCTGGAGCGGCATCGACGTCCAGCTCAAGCGCCGCTCCGACCTGATCCCCAATCTCGTCGAGACCGTCAAGGGCTATGCCACCCACGAAAAAGCGACGCTGGAGGCGGTGACGGACCTCCGCACTGCTGCGTCCCGCGTGCCGGCCGGCGACGTGGCGGGACGCGCTGCAGTGGAAGGCCAGATCTCCCAGGCGCTGGGGCGGCTGTTCGCAGTCGCCGAGGCCTATCCGGACCTGAAGGCCAGCGATAATTTCCGCGAGTTGCAGTCTGCCCTCGACAAGGTCGAAGACGCGCTGCAGATGGCGCGGCGCTACTACAACGGCGCCGTGCGCGGCCTCAACGTCATGGTCGAGAGCTTTCCGTCCAATCTGGTGGCGGGCAAGTTCGGCTTCACCAAGGCGGAGTATTTCGAGATCGAGGATCCAGCCGACCGCGCACTCCCGAAGGTATCGTTCTGACAGGTCCCGCCATGCGCTTGCTTTCGGCTTCCCGCCTCGCCGCGTTCCTGGTTGCCCTGGCCTTGCTTCTGGGCAATGCCTTGCCCCTGGCCGCAGCCGAGCGCATCGTCCGCTTCACCTCCACCATCGCAGCCGGCAGCAATGGCAGCTTGCGCGTGACCGAGGTGATCGAGGTGGAAGCCGAGGGCCGGGAGATCCGGCGCGGCATCTTCCGTGATGTGCCGCTGCTGTTCCAGATGGAAGGCGGCCGCATCGCCCGGGCCGGGTTTGACCTTGTCTCGGTTGAGCGCAACGGTTCGGATGAACCCTATCAGGTCAATTCCAGCGACAGCGGCGTGCGCATTCTGATCGGCCAGGAGAGCGTGTTCCTCGACCATGGCCGCCACACCTATCGCATCGTTTATGATACCACCCGGCAGATCCGCTTCTTTGCCGAGGCCGATGAGATCTACTGGAACGCCACCGGCAACGAATGGGCCTTCCTGATCGAGCAGGCAACCGCCCGCGTCGTGCTGCCCGAAGGGGCCAGCGCCCTGGACTGGACCGCTTACACGGGCCCCTATGGCGCCGATGGCGCGGATTACTCCGCCTATGTCGAGAACGGTGGGCAATCTATCGTCTTTACCGCCACCCGTCCGTTGCAGCCGCGCGAGGGGCTGACCGTTGTTGTCGGCGTCGAGAAGGGCGTCATTTCACCGCCGGGCGATGCCGAGGCAGCGCTGTATTTCCTGTCTGACTACCGCAATGAACTGCTGGGCGGCGCCGGGCTGGTGGTGGTGCTGATCTACTATCTCGTCACCTGGTGGCGTGTCGGCCGCGACCCCAAGCCGGGCGTGATCTTTCCCCGTTTTGAGCCACCGAAAGGCCTGTCGCCAGCCCTGGTGCATTACATCGAGCATCGCGGCTTTTCCGATGGCGGCTGGCGCGCCCTGACCGCTGCCTGCCTCAACCTTGCGGTGAAGGGCCGATTGCAGCTCGATACCAGTGGCGCGGACCTGCGCATGGAGGCCCTTGCCGCGCCGACCCCGGCGCCCGGCACGCCGGCGCTTGCCCGCAACGAGAGCGTGACCCTGAAGTGGCTGAAGGGCAGGGGAGGTGATGTCACCATCAACAAGGCGAACGGCGAGTCAGTCCAGAAGCTGGGCAGGTTGTTCCGCGCCTCCGTCGAGCGCGACGGGCAGGACGCCTATTTCCGGCACAACACAGGTTTCCTCGTCCTCGGCGTGGTTCTGAGCGTATTGACCATTGCCTCGATCATCTTCTTTGGCCGGATCAGTGAGCTTGACATGATCCTGCTGGTTCCGGTCATCGCGATCGGCGGTCTGCTCAGTTCAGTCGCGGTGCTGATCGGCAAGGCACTGATGCGCAAGGCCAGACTGGCAACGCGCCTGGCTGCCGTGCTGGTCAGCTTTGCCATTGGTTCTGCCCTCTATGTTGTCCTTGGCCATGTCGGTCTGTCCCTGGTGATGGAGACGCCGCTGCTGCCGTTGCTGGCAACCGTGTTGCTGGGGCTCAACCTGTTGTTCTTCCGGCTGATGGGGGCCCCGACGGCACTGGGGCGACAGGTTCTCGACGAGATCGAAGGCCTGCGCATGTATCTGGAGGTCGCTGAGGCCGAACGGATGAACATGGCCGGCGTGCCGCTGATGAGCCCGCAGCATTTCGAGACGCTGCTGCCCTATGCGGTAGCTCTGGATGTGGAGGAGCCCTGGTCAGGGGCCTTCCAGGCCTGGCTCGGCACGGCCGCCGGTGCGGCGGTTGCGGCGAGCTATCATCCGCAGTGGAGCAGCGGCAGTTTTGATCCGTCGACTTTCACGCGGGATCTGGGCGGCACGGTGGACGCCATGTCCTCGTCCTTCACCAGTTCACTGCCTGCGCCCAGTTCATCCAGTTCCGGCTTTTCCGGCGGCGGCGGTGGTGGTTCCTCCGGTGGTGGCGGCGGAGGTGGTGGCGGCGGCGGCTGGTAAGCTTGGCTCAGCCGACCTGACGCATCAGGGCAGGGCGCGCTTGACGTTGGTGGAGGGCACGCCGGCCCCACCCTCCGGCCGGCCCGCGCCGGCTGATCCGAGCGCCTGGAACAGCGCCTGGACGTCTGGCCCTGGAACGGCGGCCGAAAACAGGAAACCCTGACCGAAGCGGCAACCCTGGACGTTCAGCGCGTCGATCTGGTCCTTCTCCTCGATGCCTTCGGCGACGGTCTCGATACCCAGTCCCTGCGACAGGCCGAGAATGGCCCGGACGATGGCGGCGCTTTCCTCGTCGGTGGACATGCGGGCAATGAAGGACTGGTCGATCTTGAGCGTGTCGATGTGGAATTCACGCAGGTACCTGAGGCTGGAGTGCCCCGTGCCGAAATCGTCGAGCGCAATCTTGATGCCGGCGGCCGACAACTGGTCGAGAATTTCCTTCGCCGTCTTCGGGTCGCGGACGAGCGAGTTCTCGGTGATTTCCAGTTCCAGCCGGCGCGGGGCAAGGCCTGTCTGACCGAGAATGGAAATGACCTTCAGCGGCAGCATGCGGTCCTGCAACTGAACCGGCGAGATGTTGAACGACAGATACGTGTCGCTTGGCCAGTTCACGGCAGCGGCACAGGAACAGCGCAGCAGATGCTCCGTCAGTTCCGGCATCAGGCCGCAATCTTCCGCGATGGCAATGAACTGGGTCGGTGGCACCGTACCGAAGTCGCGGTCGGTCCAGCGCGCCAGCGCCTCGAAACCGACGATCTTGCGGCTTTTCAGGTCCAGGATCGGCTGGAAATGCGGTTCGATGGCCTGCGACGAGATCGCCACTCGCAGCCGCTGTTCCAGCAGCGTCCGGTGCAGGATCGCTGCATCCATCTCCACTTCAAAAAAGCGGAAGGTCGCCCGGCCGGAGGTCTTGGCCCGGTACAGCGCCACATCGGCCCGGCGCAGCAGTTCGACGATGGAATAGCCATTGTCGGGAAATACGGCGATGCCAATCCCGCTGGAAATGCTGACTTGCCGCTCGCCGACGACGAAGGGTTCCTGAATGCGATTGAGCAGCCGCCGGGCAATGCCCGTGGCTGCATCCTTGTTCTCCAGCACCGGAGTGACGATCGCGAATTCATCGCCGCCGAGGCGGGCCACCAGCCCGTCATCCCCGACGGTTTCCACAAGCCGGTCAGCGAACTCCCGCAGGATCTGGTCGCCAAAGCTGTGGCCATAGACATCATTGATCGGCTTGAAGCCGTCCATGTCCATCATCATGACGGCCCGGTACTGTTCCGGGTCCAGGAGATGGACCATGCCGGGGAAGGCCTGTTCCAGCCGCCGTCGGTTGGGCAGGCCGGTCAGCGCATCATGCTGGGCCAGCGCCATGGCATCGACGGCCGCCGCTTCCTGCCGTTCTGCCTCGGCCCGCAGTCGCCGCATGCGCCAGAGCGCCAGGGCCAGCCCTCCGGCAATCGTGCCGGCGACCAAGGCCAGAACCGTGTCCGTGATCCAGAGCGCGGGACCGGAGCGCAGGCGCAGTTCGCCGAGACGGGGCAGCAACCAGAAGAATGAAATGGTCGTGACAATCGCAACGACAGGTAGAAATGACAAGGCGAACGCGCCTGCCAACGACCTGTTCTTCACGACAACAAACCACCACAAATTCTTCAAGCTCATGATACCGCACATTTCACAACCTTCGGACAACTTAAGGCATTTTTCTTGCGAAACAGTGAAGTGCCGTCTCTTTCATTCTGATCGGAGATTAATCAGTCGCTGTCCAATATTAACTGTGCACTGCAGCAGATGACGGTTTACTTGATGTGACACAGTCCCATTCCGGGGCATGCCTGTCTTGCAGGGGGGTGACAACCGGCCTGCGAGTTGGTAACGGACAACGCCTGTTGTCGCTGTGCGCATCATGTCCCGATGCGGCAGGACCATCCCCTCTAGCGAAGGCTTTGCACCACGATGCCCGATCTCCTGCTTGAGCTGTTCAGCGAGGAAATCCCCGCCCGCATGCAGCGGCGCGCAGGCGAGGACCTCAAGTCGCTGCTCACCAACGCGCTGGTTGAAGCGGGTCTGACCTACGAGGGTGCCAAGTCCTTCTCCACGCCGCGCCGTCTGGCGCTGCACATCGCCGGTCTGCCGGCGGCGTCCAGCCCGACCCGGGAAGAGAAGAAGGGCCCGCGCGTCGGCTCGCCCGATCAGGCGATCCAGGGCTACCTGCGCGGGGCAGGGCTCACCTCGCTGGACGAGGCCACCATCCAGAGCGATCCGAAGAAGGGCGACTTCTACATCGCCGTCATCGAGAAGCCGGGCCGCCCGACGGCGGAGATCATCGCCGAGGTAATGCCGGGCATCATCCGCGCCTTCCCCTGGCCGAAGTCCATGCGCTGGGGCTCGGGCTCGCTGCGCTGGGTGCGTCCGCTCAAGTCGATCATCGCCACCTTCGGACCGGAAACGGAAGAGCCGGACATCATCGACTTCGAGGTCGACGGCATCCGCGCCGGCAACGTCACCCGTGGCCACCGCTTCCACGGCAACGAGGACTTCACCGTCCGCCGCTTCGACGACTACATGCCGAAGCTGGAAAAGCACAAGGTCATCCTCGACGCCGACCGCCGCAAGGACGTCATCCTGCATGACGCCCGCAACCAGGCCATGGCGCTGGGGCTCGAACTGGTCGAGGACGAGGGCCTCTTGGAAGAAGTCTCCGGCCTCGTCGAATGGCCGGTCGTGCTCACCGGCACGTTCGAGGAAGAGTTCCTGACCATCCCGGACGAGTGCATCCGCCTCACCATCCGCGCCAACCAGAAGTGCTTCGTCCTGCGCGATCCGGCCACCGGCCGCCTTGCCAACCGTTTCGTGCTGACCTCCAACCTGATCGCGGCCGATGGCGGCACCACCATCATCGCCGGCAACGAGAAGGTCATCCGCGCCCGCCTGTCCGACGCCCGCTTCTTCTGGGAAACCGACCTGAAGACGAAGCTGGAGGACAACCTCGCCAAGCTCGACGGAATCGTCTTCCACGAGAAGCTCGGCTCACAGGGCGAGCGGGTGAAGCGCCTCGAGGCGCTGGCCGCCGAACTCGCACCTGCCGTCGGCGCCGATGCCGATCTTGCCCGCCGGGCTGCGCGTCTGGCCAAGGCCGATCTCGTCACCGGCATGGTCGGCGAGTTCCCCGAGTTGCAGGGCCTGATGGGCCGTTACTACGCCACCCACCAGGGCGAACACGCCTCCGTCGCCACGGCCATCGAGGACCACTACCGTCCGCAAGGGCCGTCCGACCGGGTGCCGTCCGATCCGGTGGCCATTGCCGTCGCGCTCGCCGACAAGCTCGACCTGCTCGCCGGCTTCTGGGCCATCGACGAAAAGCCGACCGGCTCCAAGGACCCCTTCGCCCTGCGCCGCGCCGCGTTGGGCGTGATCCGCATCATTCTCGACAACGGCCTGCGCCTGAAGCTTGGCGCGCTGATCGAGGGCATCATTGCCGCGCGCGTCGGCACCGGCACTGCAGCCGCCCTGCGTGACGACCTCCTGTCCTTCTTCGCCGACCGTCTCAAGGTCCATCTGAAGGAAGAGGGCGCCCGTCATGACCTGATCGACGCCGTCTTCGGCCTCGGCGGCCAGGACGACCTGCTGATGGTCGTGCGCCGCGTCGAGGCTCTGGGCCGGTTCCTCGCCACCGAGGATGGGGTCAACCTGCTCGCCGGCTACAAGCGTGCGATGAACATCCTCAAGGCGGAAGAGAAGAAGGACGGCGCGGCTGTTTCCGGCCGCCCGCAGGCAGACCATTTCCGCGAACCGGCCGAGATCGCGCTCGCCAGTGCCATCGACACGGCCCGGTCCGGTGTGGCGGAGGCGTTGAAGGGGGAAAACTTCGAGGCTGCCATGGAGGCGCTCGCCGCCCTGCGCGGTCCGGTTGATGCCTTCTTCGCCGACATCCTCGTCAACGCCGACGAGGCGGCCCTGCGCCTCAACCGTTTGCGCCTGCTCGCCGAAATCCGCGACACCGCCGGCCTCGTCGCCGACTTCTCCCGCGTCGCGGGTTGATAGCGCGGGCTGTAGGCAAGACCTCTCCGTTCCTCTCCTTGGGAGGGCGGCTGAGAGGCTGAACCGCTTCGAACGAGTGCAGGTCCTCGGGGATTGAGCTTGTGTGTCCGGTTGGCTGTCCGTGTCGTCAGCAAAGGGAGCAGTAGAGCATGAGCCGTTTCTGGTCCTCAGCAGTGCACGCACTGGAACCCTACGTGGCTGGCGAACAGCCAAATGTTCCAAATCTGGTGAAGCTGAACACCAATGAATGCCCGTACGCTCCCTCGCAGCGCGTGCTGGATGAGATCGCTGCCGCGACAGATACTCGCCTTCGGCTTTATCCTGATCCGACGTCTGCCGATCTTCGTCAGGCAATTGCCGCGCGCTTTGGCCTGACATCGGAAGAAGTTTTCGTCGGCAACGGATCGGACGAAGTGCTGGCCTTTGCTTTTGCTGGCATTCTCAAGCACGACACGCCGCTCCTCCAGCCGGATATTACATATAGCTTTTACAAGACCTATGCCCGTCTCTTCGACATTACGGTCGAAGAGATCCCGCTCGACGCCAATTTTCGTGTCGATGTATCGGACTACAATTGTCCCTGCGGTGCCATCATTCTTTCCAATCCCAACGCACCAACCGGAACCGCTCTGCCGCTTGAAGAAATTGAGAAACTTGTCTCAGGCCATCCCGATCAGGCCGTGTTGATCGACGAAGCGTATGTTGATTTCGGGGCCGAGACCGCAGCTTCACTTGTTCCGCGCCATGAAAATCTGCTGGTCGTGCAGACGTTTTCGAAATCCCGGGCGCTCGCAGGTCTGCGCGTTGGTTTCGCGCTTGGCCAGCGGCCACTGATCGAGGCATTGGAGCGAATGAGGGACAGCTTCAATTCCTATCCTTTGGACAGGCTTGCCCAGGCGGCTGCCAAAGCCGCGATCGAGGACGAGGCCTGGTTCATAGAGATACGTAGCAAAATCATCGCAAACCGGGAAATGGTCACAGCGGAGCTTCGTTCGCGCGGATTTGAGGTTTTGTCCTCTTCGGCCAATTTCGTATTTGCACGCCACCCTGCTCATCAGGGAGCTGATCTGGCAAGACGTCTCCGCGAGCAAGCGGTCCTTGTCCGTCACTTCAACAAGCCTCGCATTGCCGATTTCCTCCGCATCACCATCGGCACAGTCGAGGAATGCCGTCAGTTTCTGAGGGCAATTGATCAAATCATATGACGCGCCGCAATCCGCGACACCGCCGGCCTCGTCGCCGACTTCTCCCGCGTCGCGGGCTGACCGTTCCCTGAACCCGGCTCCGGCCTCTCCGCTCCCCTCCCCCTCGTGGGGAGGGGTGAGGGGGGGGCTCTGAGCTGGAACCGAACCTGGTGTTGCGGACGCGCAGCCGCAGCTTCAATGGCTCGTTACTTCAGCTGGATCGTCTTTATCAAGAAAAAATCCCCCCACCCCATCCCTCCCCACGAGGGGGAGGGGGGCTGAGAGGCTGGACCATGGAAGCTGGAACCGCTAGGACTGGCTGTAGCCTTGCGCTGTCCCTCAGTTCCACGCCCCCGCATAGGTCTTGTAGAAGATATGCAGCCCGACCTGGCCGCGCTTGGACATCTGGCTGGCCCAGCGGGGCCGGACATAGGTGGCGTGGTAATGGGTCGAGGCATCGACCATGCGCAGATACTGCGTTCCGGCAACGAGATCCTTGGCCAGCCGCTGCGCCCGTGCCCAGGGCGCACCTTCGCTGACCCGGTCCGGAACAGTGTCGCAGGCAAAGGAGAACTGGCAGCGGTTGCGCTTGTGCCGGTTCTGGTAGACCACTTCGCAGACCGTGTCCGGATAGGCCGGGTTCTTGACCCGGTTGAGCACCACCTGGCCGACGGCCACCTGGCCTTCCTCGCTCTCGCCGCGTGCCTCGAAATAGATCGCTTCCGCGAGGCAGCGCAATTCCTTGGCTTCATGGACGGAGGGCGGCAACGGCCGCTGCGCCCACCAATGCGGGTTCTCCGGATCCTCCGGCGGCGGCATGTCCTCTTCATATTGCGCGCCGAACAGGGCGTTGAACGGGTCGCGCGTGTCCACCGCCGTCTCCGGCGCATAGGCCGAAACCAGCGAGAAACTGGCAGCTGCGGCGTTGCGCGCCATCATCACCTTCTGCAGGTCCAGCGGCGCGGCATCACCGGGCTTGCCGCGCCGGCTGGATTTGGAGGCTGCGGCAAACTGGTTGGTTTCCGCCTGGCTCATCGGTTCGGGCTTGACGAAGGCGACGCGCGGCAGCTCCGTCTGGGAGCCATTGGTGATCAGGCTGGCCAGCGCATAGACCGAACCGGAGGCCTGGTCCAGCATCGCCCGGTCGGGGGCCATGGAAATATGGCGGTCGCCCTTCAACTGGCGATTGATGCGGATTTCTTCCGGGATCTCGGTCGGCAGTGTTTCGCGGACGACCTCATCAAGGCCGCGGATCACGCCGGACTGGATGCCTTGTTCGGCCGTGACGACAGCAGGATCGGGGAGAATACCCTGCGCGGTGCCGGCATCCGCCAGCACCAGCGTCGGCGCGATCACCATCGGGGCGGCCGAGGATTCCAGCGAGGCCATCCATTCGGGTCGCTTGCCGCCCTGTGTCGCCACAAGATCCGAAACGTCCTGAACTGCAAGCGGTTGCGAGAGCGCAAGAAGGGCGAAGGGCGTCAGCGCGAGGGCGTGACGCAGGCGGTAGCGCCGGCGCGGACGGACCGGCTTTCCGCAAAGATACACGGGGCCAAACATACGCAACGCAACTCCGACAGGCCCGGTCCCGCCGGGGTCACTTGTGAAGGGGACCTTTCCCCGATAGCTGCAATTGACTGTGCCGGCTTAACCTTGAGGTTCCGTTAATGGCCGTGCGACCCCAGCATTCCGCTGCGTCGGTTTTACTGAAATGCAAGAAACACGGTTAAGAACAGGACAGATAAACGCAGGCGCCGTCAGCGCCCGCCGACGCGCAGGCCCGGGGCAGGGCGCTCCTTCAGCACTTCCCGGCGGAAGCGGAACAAGGCGGCCGGCCGCCCGCCGGTGGCCGTCGAGGTGGCTCCGGTCGGCTCCACCATTTCGGCATTCTCCACCAGCCGGCGGAAGTTCTGCTTGTGCAGGTGCCGGCCGAAGATCGCCTCGACGGTCTGCTGCAACTCGGTCAGCGTGAACGTGTCGGGCATCAGTTCGAACACAACGGGACGGTACTTCAGCTTGCCGCGCAGGCGCGACAGGGCGGTGGCCAGCACCCGGCGGTGATCAAAGCGCATCGGCCGGCCGAATTTCGGCAGGTTCGGACAGGCCAGCGCTTCCGGCCGCCGGTCGCGCACCGCCTCCTCCAGCAAGCCGGAGGAGTAAAGCAACTCATAGCGGTCCAGCGCCCGCTCCTCGTCCCAGGCCCCGCCATCCTCGCCAAAGGCGAGGTGGATGCGCTCGTCGAGTTTCAGGCCGCCGACGGGCTGGCGGTTCGGTGACCGCGCCGCCGCTTGTCGCAGGGCCGGCAGGATCTCGCCGTCGAGCAGCGCCGGGCGACCGTCGCGCCAGTCCTCCCAGGGAAAGAAGTCATACCACGACCGCCAGGACGAGTGATGGCGCGCCAGCACCTCTTCATTGTCGGCGCTTGGCCGCGTCAGGGCGAGATAGCCGACGGAGACCACATGCGGACCGGTGTCGCCGGCGATCATGTGCCGTCCCCGGTCGCCGAAGGTGTAGAGCTGCTCGACATAGCCGATGCCGAGCGCGGTCTGTTCCTCGACCCAGGCCCTGAGGCCGATCTCGAAGGTGCGGTGATGCAGCGGATCGAAGGGACCGAAGGGCAGCCCGTCCGGCTCGCCGGCCGCAAGGCCTGCCACGGCCAGCACCTGCGGCACGGTGCCGTTGACGGATACGATGACAGCATTGAGGCCGATTTCGATGGTCGCGGAGCCGCTGGTCATCTCGGGCCTCGTCTCCATGTCAGCCGACCGGCATTTCGAAGGGCGTTCCTTCGAAGGCATCGGCGCCGCGACCGATGCCGCGCACGCCGTCGATCATGCGGCCATTGCGGCCGAGGATCTTGTCGGCAAAGGCCACCAGCCGGGCATTCGGTGTTGCGGACGGCGCGCGCCGGCGCAGCTCTTCGGCAAGCCCCGCCTCATCGGCACCGGGGTTCAGGGCACAGGCGGCGATATAGGCGCCCGCAGTCGACCGGCTGATCCCGGCCCAGCAGTGGATGACCATCGGCCCCCGCCGGTCCCAGTCACGGACGAAGCGGATGAACTCGGCGACATGGTTTTCGGCGGGCGGTACCAGTCCATCCACGGGCGTGATGATATCGTTGAAGCCCAGGAACAGGTGGCGTTCTGCGGCAATCCGGTCCGGCCGTGGCACATGGGTGTCGGCATTGATTAGGCTGACCAGATGGGTTGCCCCGGTCCGGTCGACCGTTTCACTCAGGCGCGCGAGAGAACACACATGCAACATCGTCAGGCTATCCGGTTCCGCTTGTCTTGACCCTAACTGCTTCGCGGCCCGAGGTCATCGCCCGCCGCTGCGTTTTTTAGCGGCAGTCTCTGCCGCCATGTCAGCTGAAATGGCCTCGAAACGGGCAACGAAGGCAGCCTGCGCCAGCGAAGCGGGCTGTGGATCAAGACCCAGGCGCGGTGCATCCACCGGCCCTGTGCCAAAGCCCTTGGGGCGTCCAAAGATCCGCGCAGCTTCCTCGTCGTCAAAGCCAGCCAGTTCCACCGCTTCGAAATAGGCGCAGACGATATCCGCTTTTTTCGCCAGTTTCTTGACCGCCTCGGGAACTTTTGCCGGCAAGCCGAAGCGCAGGTGAATCGCCTCCTGAAGCCGTCCCTCGACCAGCTTGTAGTCGCCGCCCATCACCGCCTTGAACGGCGAGATCATGTCGCCGATCACATATTCCGGCGCATCATGCAGCAGCACCGCCAGCCGCCAGTGCGGCGGCAGGTCCGGCTTCAGGCCAAGCGCGATATCCTCGACGATCAGCGAATGCTGTGCGACCGAAAAGGCATGATCGCCGCGCGTCTGGCCGTTCCAGCGGGCGACGCGGGCAAGCCCATGCGCAATGTCGGAGAGTTCCACATCCAGCGGCGAGGGATCGAGCAGGTCGAGCCTCCGGCCGGACAGCATGCGCTGCCAGGCGCGCTTGGGAAGGTCGGGTCGGTCGGCAGCCATGCACAAGGGTCCGTTGTTTGGTGTCGGCCGGGATCAGCCTTCCGGCACCGGACCCTGTGGCCAGCCGAAGCGGGCGAAGGCCGGCAGCGTCGCGGTCAGGCTGATGTCGCCGCAGCTGAGGTCGGCGCCGTTGTCGAGGGCAGCCTTCACCTTGTCAAGGCGCAGCAGGGCCAGCCCCTGATTGCCTGTGGAGGAGCCGAGCGTGCCCAACTGCTGCTCGCCGGCCATCACAGCTGTCCCGGCAGCGGGCAGGGGAGCAGAGCCGGTCACCTGGATCATCCGCTTGCGCGCGGTTCCCCGGTGTTCCATCCGTGCCACGATTTCCTGGCCGACATAGCACCCCTTGGCAAAGGACACGCCGGCAAGCTGGTCCATGTCCACGTCATGGGGAAAGGCATCACCAAGCGCGAAATCCTCGCCGGACTGCGGCACCCCGAGGGCGATTCGATGGGCGGTCCAGTCCGCTTCGCTGGCCAGCGTGCTGCCGGCGGCCGAAAGCGCTTCGAGCATACCTGCGGATGGCGCAATGATGCGCAGGCCGAGTGCGTCAAGGCGCGGATCGCGGGCTGACACAGCACCATCCAGCGCGAGTGGCGCAGGTCCATCCGCCTCGGGTCCGCCCCAGCACACGGCCACCGCATGGCTCTCGCCGAGATCGGCAATCTCGACCTTTGCCCGCAGCCGGTAGAAGCTCAGCCGCTTGGCAAGATCCGCAGCCGCGCTGCGGGCGACGTCGATCAGGAACCCGTCCGCAGTGCGCAGCACCAGGAAGTCGAACAGGATCTTGCCTTGCGGGCTCAGCAGCGCGGCAAAACCGGCCTGGCCAACATCAAGGTGTTCCACGTCGCTGGTGACGAGATTGTTGAGGAAATGCACCACATCCGGACCCGTCAGGCTGAGAACACCCCGGCTTGGCAGCAAGGCATGGCGGAGGTCGGACATCGGGTTCTCCGGAAAAACACGTAAGTTGCGCAGTCCCTTGCAGATAGCCCTGCCGTGTCCATCCGGCAAGGCCCGGTCTGTGCAGTCCTCTGTCCAGCCCTGAATCCAGTGGACCCGTTCGGGCGCACATCTTATGTAACCGCCAGACCGGCAACGCCAGACCAGCCACCTGAACGCGGAGAGACGACGATGGCCCCGACGATGACAAAACCGCATGACCTGATCCTGACAGGTGGCACGGTGGTCAATCAGGATGGCAGTGCCATTCGCGACGTTGCCGTCACCGGCGGCCGGATCTCGCTCATCGGTGACCTCAGGTCGGAAGTGGCAGCCGAGCGCATCGACTGCGCCGGGCTCACCATCCTTCCCGGTGTCATCGACACGCAGGTGCATTTCCGCGAGCCGGGCCTGACGCACAAGGAAGACCTGGAGACCGGGTCGCGCGCGGCCGTGATGGGCGGCGTCACCGGCGTGTTCGAGATGCCGAACACCAACCCGAACACCACCTCTGCCGAAACGCTGGCTGCCAAGGTCGCCGCCGGTCATCATCGCATGCACTGCGACTTTGCGTTCTTTGTCGGCGGCACGGCGGAGAACATCGAGGAAATCCTGGCGCTTGAAAAGCTGCCGGGAGCGGCGGGCATCAAGGTGTTCATCGGCTCCTCCACCGGCAACCTGCTGGTCGAGGACGACGAGAACCTCGCCAAGATCCTGAAGCAGATCACCCGCCGCGCCTCGTTCCACTGCGAGGACGAGATGCGCCTGCGTGCCCGCATGGGCGAGCGCGTGCCCGGCGATCCCCGGTCGCATCCGGTGTGGCGCGACGAGACCGCCGCCCTGCTCGCCACCCAGCGTCTGGTGACGCTGGCCCGCCGCCTCGGCAAGCGCGTCCATGTGCTGCATCTGTCGACCGGTGAGGAGATGGAGTATCTCGCCGACCACAAGGACGTCGCAAGTGTGGAAGTGACGCCGCATCACCTGACGCTCCATGCGCCTGACTGCTATGAGCACCTTGGCACCTACGCTCAGATGAACCCGCCGGTGCGCGATCTGGCGCATCAACAGAAGCTCTGGTGGGGCGTCAACCAGGGCATTGCCGACATTCTAGGCTCCGACCACGCGCCGCACACGCGCGAGGAAAAGGATCACGAATACCCCGGCTCCCATTCCGGCATGACCGGCGTGCAGACGCTGGTGCCGACCATGCTCGACCACGTCAACGCCGGCCGTCTGACGCTGGAGCGCTTCGTCGACATGTCCAGTGCCGGCCCGGCGCGCCTGTTCAACATCGCCCGCAAGGGCCGCATCGCGGTTGGCTATGATGCCGACTTCACCATTGTCGACATGAAGCGGCGCGAGACCATCCGCAATGAATGGATCGCCTCCCGCGCCGGCTGGACGCCCTATGACGGGGTCACCGTCACCGGCTGGCCGGTCGGCACCTTCGTGCGTGGCCGCAAGGTCATGTGGCAGGGCGAACTGACCGCTCCCTCCACCGGCGAGGTGATTACCTTCCAGGACGCGTTGCCGCAGGGGTGATCCTCGGCCTGATGCGCGCCGGGGTGCTTCGGACCCTTGATCCTGACAGACGATTGGCGGATGGACATTTCCTCTCCGCCAATCGTGATTTGCCCCGGTTGTGACAGGTGCCACAGTGTGGCGACAGTTAAGCGGCTATAAACAAGGCCATTCGAATTCACACACTTCGGTAACCCAGTTTCCTAACGGTAATTATACGTGCCTTCGTTAGGGTCCGGGTCGGGCTTGCACCTGTCATTTGTAACGCGAGGCTCGAGGTCATGGTCAAAAGCGGAAATTCAGCGTCGACGAAACGCTTCGGTCTCGTCCAGGCGCAGGCTATGGACATCCCCGGCCTGTTGCACGCAACGCTTGCCGGGGCTTTGCCTCTGGCGCTTGCCGCCTTTGTCGGACTTGCTGCCCTCACCAGCGCTGGCGCGACGGAACGTCCGGGCGATGGCAAGGGCCAGTCAGCGAGCAACCGGCCAGCGACGCAGAAGCTGCAGGCCGTTGCCGGCGCGGTGGCCCAGCCGGCTGCAACGGAGGCCGGGCCGGATGATCCGCTGCATATTGTCATTTCGCTTCAGGCCCAGTCGATGACGGTCTATCGCGGCCTTGAGGTCGTGGGGCAGTCGCCGATCTCGTCCGGTAAGACGGGCCACAGCACGCCGACGGGCGTCTATTCGATCCTCGAAAAGCGCCGCAAGCATTTTTCCAACATCTATGACAATGCGCCGATGCCCTACATGCAGCGCCTGACCTGGTCGGGGATCGCCCTGCACCAGGGCAAACTGCCGGGCTATCCGGCCTCTCATGGCTGCGTCCGCATGCCAATGGACTTTGCCCAGTCCCTGTTCGGAATGACCGGACGCGGCGCGCATGTGGTCATCACCGATGCTCCGGTTGAACCGGTTTCGGTGCGCCATGCCGCCTTGCCGCAGCCCTATGAGGCCGGCACTGCTGTCGCCAGCCTCGATCTTCAGGTGGTCGCTTCTGATTCCGGCCTGCGCGGCTCGATCGTCACGGGCTCCATCGAGCCGGCGAAGGTGCCTGCCAACCAGTCCCTGTCTGAAAAGCCGCTGCGCATGATCATCACGCCGAAGGCGGCGGGAAATGACGTTCACCGGGCCCAGACGCTCCTGAACAAGCTCGGCTTCGATGCCGGCTTTGAGGATGGCGTGATGGGCAAGCGCACGCGCGAAGCCATCCGCCTGTTCCAGGAAGGCGCAGACCTGCCGGTAACCGGCAACATGACGACCGGCCTCTTGAGGGCGCTCTACCGGGAGACCGGCGAGGACGAGACCCTGACCGCCGTCCTGCGCATCCGCCGTGACTTCAAGGACATCTATGAAGCTCCGGTGGCGCTGAAGGATCCGCATCTGCCGCTCGGCACCATGATCTTCACTGCGCTCGGCTTTGAGAAAGGCGACAGCGATGTGACCTGGGTGGCGGTCAATGCGGAAACGCGCGCGGGCCTGTCTCCGGAAGCGGTGCTCGACCGGGTCAGCCTGCCGAAGTCTGTCGCCCGCGACATCGGCCTGATGCTGACGCCCGGCTCCTCGCTGATCGTCACAGACCGCAGCTTTGCCCGCAACACCGGCCTCGGCACCGACTTCGTGGTGACGACGCGCTGACGCCGGCACCACCATCGTAGACACATCTTCTGCGGTCGAAGGCTTGGGTTATCAATAGCGCTCGTTTGCAGTGCTTCTGGTCAATTCACATCTGGAACCCCTCCCCCCCCCTTTAGGGCAGGGTTTTCGCATATGAAGTCTGGACATGTTCGATGTTAACGACTGTGCCCAGGAACTTTAACCCTGTTGGAGCCTCTCCGCTCCCCTCCCCCTCGTGGGGAGGGGCTTGGGGGTGGGGGGAGCGGACTTAAATCCAGGTTTCACGTTCCTGATTAGGCGTACTTCAGACACTTTATGATCTGACGGCCTCCCGTGCCCCCCACCCCTCACCCCTCCCCACGAGGGGGAGGGGGGCTGAGAGGCCTCGAAAACTGTCTGGCTACACATGCGAAAGTCCTGCCCTCAAGGGGGGAGAGGACGTTTGCGGAACGGCCTGCGGCTCAAGCACAATCCCGTTTTGCCATTGGCCGGTTGATGCCAAGGCCCATGGTTCCCCCGGCGTCACCCAATTGTCGTCAAGCTCAAGTATCGCTCGCCTCCACGTGAGGTCCTTATCCGGCGAGGGAATCGCCGGAGAGGACCGTTCATCCGCCAGTTGATGCGGAAGATGAGGAGGAGCGCATGCCCGCAAGCACTCTGGAGGCCTCCAAGGCCCGGTTGAAGAAGGCCGTGCACCGGTCCAGTGCCACGTCGAAGGACGGGCTGCTGGAGCGTCTGTTCACCTTTGCCTTCAAGGGGCTTGTTTATCCGCAGATCTGGGAGGATCCGGATGTCGACATGCAGGCGCTGGAGCTGAAGCCGCATTCGCGCATGGTCACCATCTCGTCGGGTGGCTGCAACGTGATGTCCTACCTCACCGCCGATCCGGCCGAGATCACGGCCGTCGATCTCAACCGCGCCCATGTTGCGCTCGGCCGCCTGAAGCTGGCCGCTGCCAAGCACCTGCCCAACTACGACAGCTTCTACCGCTTTTTCGGTGAAGCCGATGAAAAGGGTAACATCGCCGCCTATGAGCGCTTCCTGAAGCGCAATCTGGACGAGGAGGCCCGGGCCTACTGGGAAGGCCGCGACCTGACCGGCTGGGGCCGTAAGCGCATCACGCTGTTCTCGCGCGACCTCTATCATCACGGCCTTCTGGGCTACTGCATCGGCGCCGGGCACTTCATCGCCAAGCTCTATGGCATCGACCCGAAGCATTTCGTGCGCGCCCGCACCCTGGACGAGCAGCGCAGCTACTTCGACACGGCTCTGGCGCCGCTGTTCGACAAGCGGCTGGTCCGCTGGGCGACGTCGAAGAAGATGTCGCTCTATGGTCTCGGCATTCCGCCCGCCCAGTATGAGGCGCTGGTGTCCGCCAGCCCGACCGGCAGCATGTCCGACGTGCTGAAGCAGCGGCTGCAGAAGCTGGCCTGCGACTTCAAGCTCTCCGACAATTATTTCGCCTGGCAGGCCTTCAACCGTGGCTATGCGCCGAACGCCGGCGGCACGGCCAGCGAACCCGCCAATGAACCGGCAGCATCCGGAACCGGCGAAGCCGGCCCGCTGCCGCCCTATCTGCGCCGCGAGCATTTCGAGACGATCCGTGCCCGTGCCGACCGGGTCACTGTGATCAACCGCTCCTTCACCGAGCATCTGGAAGGCCAGGACGAGGACAGCCTTGACGCCTATGTGCTGCTGGATGCGCAGGACTGGATGACCGACGACCAGCTCAACGCGCTGTGGTCCGAAATCACCCGCACCGCCCGGCCGGGCGCGCGCGTCATCTTCCGCACCGCCGCCGAGCCGACCCTGCTGCCGGGCCGCGTTGCCGACGACATTCTGGACCGCTGGACCTACGAAGAGGCGCGCAGCCTTGAACTCGGCCGTCAGGACCGCTCGTCGATCTATGGAGGCTTCCACCTCTATGTCTACAATGGATAAGCAGGCTGGCGGCAGCCAGGCCGGCCAGGCTGGCAAGACCGGTGAAGCTGCCGCGCTGATGGATCAGGTCTACCGCCACCAGCGCCACTTCTACGACCTGACGCGCAAGTATTATCTCCTGGGCCGCGACCGGCTGATCGACCGGCTCGATCCGCCGGCCGGTGGCAGCGTACTGGAACTGGGCTGCGGCACGGGGCGCAATCTGATTGCCGCTGCCCGCCGTCATCCGGACGCGCAATTCTATGGCCTTGATATCTCGGCCGAGATGCTGGAGACCGCGCGGGCGAACATTGCCCGCGCCGGCCTGTCCTCGCGGATCCGGCTCGCCTGCGCCGATGCGACCGACTTTGACGCGGAAGCGTTGTTCGGGCGGGCGACCTTCGACCGGGTGTTCTTCTCCTATGCCCTGTCGATGATCCCGCCCTGGCAGGCGGCGCTGACGGCAGGCCTGAAGGCCCTGGCGCCCGGCGGCACGCTGTCCCTGGTCGATTTCGGCCAACAGGACCGGCTGCCGCGTTGGTTCAAGGCACTGCTGTTCGCCTGGCTGGCGAAGTTCCATGTGTCCCCCCGCGCTGATACCGGCGAGGTGGTGAACAACCTTGCCGCCAGCCATGGCGCAACCGCCACCACGGGAGCACTCTACCGTGGCTATTCCGTCTGGGCGGAAATCTGCAAGGGCTAGTCATCCATGCCTGCGCCGTGGCGGCCCCCCCGCCACGGACTTACTCGCCAGCGACGAAGTAGTGCAGCGTGCCGTCGGGGCCGATGCCAACCCGATAGAACAGCCAGGCGCCATAGGCATCCATCTCGGCAAAGTCGCCGGCCGTGACGATCCGGTACATCTCGACCTTCTGCTGCGGAGTTAGCTTGTCGAAGGGATAGCGGGCGAAATACGGCCAGACATACATTTCCTGCGCCGTACCGGCATCGACCTTCACCCAGCCCGCCTCCAGCACATCGAGCAGGATGGCCAGGATTTCCGCGCCATTGCCGTCGCCGGAACTGTCCTTCAGGAATGCGATCGGGTCGCCGATTTCTGTCAGCGACAGGGTCGGCATCATTTCGTTGCCTTCCAGCACCATGCGCATTTTTTCGACATCGCCGGAGCGGGCGGCATCCAGCAGTTGTTCACGCATGCGCGCCACGGGGGCCGGCAATCCGTCCGCGCCATATCTGACGTCCGGCACAGGCAACTGGTTCTGCTGCGAGGGTGTCTCGTCCAGCGCATCCACGTCGTCCACTGGAGATGCTGTGTCCTCAGGCTGATCCGTCAGTATGGACGGCACCTCTCCTGCGGGGATCTGTTGCCCGGCCCCCGGAGTGACACTCGGTGCTGTCGAGGGACTTGTGCCTTGGGAGGCATCCGGCTGCGGCGGTTCGATCCGGATTGTCTCCGTCCGCACGGTTGCCGCAGTCGCAGTCCCTTCAGCGGCGGCGACGGTGAGGGCAGTGCTGGCGAGCAGCAGGGCAAGGCAGACACGTACCATGTGTGGCGGTCTCGAATCCGGGTTTCGTTGGCTCTTCATACACGCTGCCCCCCCATTTCGGCCACAGCTAAGAAGCTGAACCGCTTCGCTTCCCTTCCGCCGGCCAATCCGTTAAACGGCACCCATGCATTTTCTCCAAGCTGCCCAGGAGCCCATGACTTCCCATCTGGCCTATGCGCTGATCGGTATATTCATCGGCCTTCTGACCAGCGCGCCTGTCGGCGCGGTCAACATCATGGTTTTGCGCCGGGCTTTTCGGTGCGGTTTCGTTTCGGCCTTCCTCGTCGGGCTCGGCGCGGCGCTGGCAGACACGATCTTTGCCACAGCGGCCGTGTTCGGTGTCTCTGTGGTCGCGGAGTTCATGGAAGGCCACAGAGGCGGGATCCAGGTCGTTGGAGCCGTTGTTCTGGCCGTTTTCGGCCTCGTGATCATGCGCAGTCATCCGCACATCGACAGGGGGCCGCAGGCGCCTTTGGACCATACGGTGTTGCGCGACATGGTTGCTGCCTTCGCCATGGCGATCACAAACCCCGGCGCAATGCTGGGCTTCCTGGCGATTTTCGGCGGGCTGGGCGACTGGGGGCCCGAACCGGAGGACTATGCCGGAGCGGGAGCCATGCTGGCCGGCGTCATCGCCGGTGCCAGCCTGTGGTGGGCGCTGGTTGCGGGCGGCGTTGCCGCCTTGCGGGACAGGCTGAATGATCGCTGGCTCGACGGCGTCAATCGGCTCGCCGGGCTAATTCTGCTGGCATTCGCCGCCGCCATTGCCGCCAACGCGCTTTACGAATGTCTGTGATGGCCGGGCGCACGCAACCGGAATCAATTGGCCCGCCGAGGCGGGCCATTCCATGCGTTTGTAGCTACAGTTCGGCTTACTGCAGCACCCGGTTGACCGAGTAGTCACCGCGCAGGATTCGCTGCGGCAGGCCTTCGGCCAGCTTGGCAACGGCTTCCTCGCCATAGGTGGTGACGAGATCGGCAAGCGCTGTAAACATCGCCGCATGCGCCACCGCATCGGTGTCCACGCCGCAGGCGATTGCCTCCGCCCAGGCATCGCTGATGAAGCCAAGTGCAGCACGACGGATGTCGTCGTCTTCCTGGTACTGCGTATCGGCCGCCATGTCCGTGTAGTCGTCGTTGGTCATGCTGTCTCTTTGGCTTCTGGCTGCGCCGGTGTACCGAACCGGCGCGCTACCCTCTCCCGAATCTCGACAAGACCTTACCATGGTCATTCTTCACGGGAAGCGAGTGTGAAGGCATTCTTAAGATCAGCCCACAAATTATACGATCAGGGTTAAGTGCTTGTTAACTTTCAAGGCCTTGCGCGGCCTTGGCCAAAGCCGGCTCAGCGGCTGTAACGGCTGGTCACGTCGCGCACCAGGGCGCTGCCTTCGCTGACATAACTGGCAAGTGCGTCGCGCGCCGCCGGTGTACAGGAATGATAGACCGAGGCAAAGCCCCGGTAGCCCTGGTTGAAGCGTTCGACAAGGCGGCGCTTGCGCGCCTCGTCGGCCGCCTCGGCATCCAGAAGGGCCTGCATCTGGTCGCGCCAGGCCGGTTCATCGGGTCTGGCGCAGAGCGGGCGCAGGAAATGCAGCGCACCCAGGATTTCCGACAACCGCAGCAACTGGCGTTCATAGGGCGGCTCGTCAGCGGGCGCCTGGGCTTGCCCTCCAGGCGCTGTTGCCAGCAGCAAGAATCCTGCAGTCACAAGGGCGGCGACGGCTGCCCGGTGCCTGCGCGCCCCGCTTGTCGCTGTTTGCGTCGCTGCTGTCCGCATCGATCCTGCGCGTCCCCGCTGTCCGGACCCATCCGGAGTTGATTGCGCCGCGATCATGGCCGGGTCGGTGGCGCGGGGCAAGTCGTGTCCTGGAACTATCCGGGGACCGTCAGCAGGCGCCGGATTCGCTCAGCAGTTCCCGGCGTCATCTCCAGCCGGTCAAGCGCGTCGAGCGCTGTGACCGAAACTGCAGCCGCATCATCGCCCGCCACAGGCTTGGCATCCGGCGGGCATGGGCCGACGAACACCGACAGCAGATAGCCGGGGTGATCTGCGGCTCGGCCGGTCTCGAAGGTCTCCACCGGTCCGCTCAACTCCGCTTGAAGGCCGGTTTCCTCACGCAATTCGCGCAAGGCTGCTTCGGCAAGGCTTTCGCCGGGCTCCACCCGCCCCCCGGGCAGGCTCCAGGCTCCGGCGTAGGGTGCCTTGCCACGTCTGACCAGCAGCACCTTGCCGTCGCCATGCAGCAGGATGCTAACGCCGGCCACCGGCTCGGCCCGAGGCGCAATGGCCTGGCCGGAGAGGAATGCCGCATCGGCGGATGGTGTCTCGCTCATGCGTCCGTCCTGCCATGCCGGAGAGGTTCGGGCAAGGGCATGCAGCCGCGGGGCAGGTCGTCGGGGCGTGAGGCTGGGCTGGATCAGGCGAACAGGGCGTCGATTTCCGCCTGTGCCTCTTCGCCGTCGAGCAGGGCGTCACGGCCGCTGATATGACCGTGGATGACACCGCTGGCCATGCCGATCAGCGGCTTGATCTGGTGCGTTGCCTGTTCGGCCAACATGTTGGCCACCGTTGCCGGGTCGCCGGCGCTGCGCAAGGCCGCCTGGGCGGCCAGGACAGCGGCATTGATCTGCCCCGTCAGATTGTCGAGATGGCTGCGCAGGCGCACCGGTGCGGCGTGATAGGCAAGGATCGCCAGCTGCCGTTCCGAAAAGGTGGAGTTCTCGAAATGCGCTTCGTAATCCGCCGGCTCCCAGGCCAGCACGTCCTCGGCGCAGTCCGGCATGGCCGGCAGCATCTCCAGCAACATCACCACTTCATTGAAGTGGTTGAGGTAGTCGGTTGCAAGGCCCGTGGCCGGATTGATATTGGCATGCTGCAGGCGTTCAGCCGCAAGGTCGCCAATACCCAGCACTGGTTCCTCCGCAGCCATGCCTTGCCCCCGTTCCATTCGATCCATGCACCCTACGCCGCCTTCGTTGCCAAACAACTAACTTAGCGATACCAAGGTCTTCCGCTGGCTGTCGGCCCGACTGCGGCAGGCAGGCCGCGACAGGTCTATCCGCAACCGGCAACCTCAAACGGCAACCTCAAACGGGACACTGCAATCCATGTGCGGACGCTACACACTGACGGCGACACCGGAAGAGGTGAAGGCCCTGTTCGCCTATGAGGACACGCCGAATTTCCCACCCCGCTACAACATCGCGCCGACCCAGCCCATCGCAATCGTAAGGCAGGACCATGGTCGCCGCCGCTTTGGTCTGGTGCGTTGGGGTCTCGTTCCGTCCTGGGTCAAGGATCCGGCCAGTTTCACGCTTCTCGTCAACGCCCGTGCTGAAACAGCGGCGGAAAAGCCATCGTTCCGGGGCCCGATGCGCCATCACCGCTGCCTCGTTCCCGCCAGCGGCTTCTATGAGTGGCGGCGCCAGGACGGTTCCAAACAGGCCTTCTTCATCCGTCCGAAGGGCGGCGGCCTCGTTGCCTTTGCGGGGCTCTTCGACACCTGGTCCGATCCAGCCGGCGGCGATATGGACACCGGCCTCGTGCTCACGGTTCCAGCCAGCGCTGCCGTATCCGCCGTGCATGACCGCATGCCCGCCATTGTGCCGCCGGCGGACTTCGATGCCTGGCTCGATACCGGGTCGATCGACAGCCGTGCGGCGACCCGTCTGCTGCGGCCGGCCCCGGAAGATTTTCTGGACCTCGTTCCCGTCTCCTCCCGCGTCAACACCTTTGCCAATGATGATCCCGCTGTGCAGGATCCGGTTGAAGATGCGCAGCACGTCCCACCGTCTGTCCGGCCTCAACGCCAGTCCCGCAAGGCAGGCCAACCGGAGGATGGCAGCCAGTTTGATCTCTTCGCACCGCAAAAGGCGGATCGAAGCTAACCAAACGGCAAGTCTTTGTTGGTAGTTTCTTCCACTACAACAAAAGACGAGGGCAGGGATGAGCAAGACCGGAACAGGGGTGGCCAGTCGGCTGGTCCGGCCTATGCGGCCGGATGACAGCGAAGCGGTGGCCACGCTGTTCACGCGTGTCTTCCGTCCCGGCGCACCCGCGCCGCACCCGGACCTGGTGCCTTATCTTGACCGCCTCTGCTTCACCGCACCCGGTTACTCGGCCGAGACCGGCAGCATGGTCTATGACCATCCCTGCACGGGCCTTCGCTCCGCGCTGCTCAGCATTCCCTTCAGCTTCCAGTTTGAGGACCAGCCCCTGACCGCGCGGCTCCTGTCATCCTTCATGGCCGATGGCCGCGAGGGGCAGGTCGGGGCTGCGCGCCTGTCACGCTACTTTCGCGCGCCGACCCAGGACCTTGTGTTCTCCGACAGCGCCTCCTCGGTAAGTGCCGATCACTGGGAAATGGGTGGCGGCTGCACCTTGCCCATTCACAGCCTCGAATGGCGCCGTGTCTTCCGGCCCATGCGGGCGGCTGCGCTGACAGTCCGGCAAAGTCTGCCCGCAGTTGGCCGCGCTCTGGCGCTTGCGCCCTGGTCTCTCGCTGATCATGTGTTGCGGCGCGCAAAGCCGGCCCTGCGCGTGGATATGCCGCAAGGGCATGTGGTGGAGATCGCGACAGCGGAAGAGTTCCGCCGGCCGGCCTTGCAGATGCTCGCGCGTTTTCGCCTTCGCCCGGACTGGAACGAGGCGGAGTTCAGCTGGCTCGTTGATATCGCGCGGCAGAACCTCCGCCTTGGCCCCTTGCAATTCCGGTTGGTTCGCGATGCAGGCGGCGCGATCCTTGGCGGGTTTGTCTTCGGTGGCCAGCCGGGGCAGCGGGCCGAGGTGTTCAACATCCTCTGCCATTCCGGCGCGGAGAAGAACACGGTAAAGGCCGTGCTTGCGAGCCTTGATGCGGAGGGATTCGCGCTGGCAGTCGGCATGGCGCAGCCGTTCCTCTTGTCGGCGCTGCAACGCCATCGCTGGCTCACGCTCAAACATCGCGGCTTCTTCTGTATTGCCAGCCGGCATGAGGCGGTGATGCAGGCGATTCGCGAGGGAAGTTTCTATGCTGGCGGCCTTGCCTCGGAAAGCTGGAGCCGCCTGCACGCCGACTTCTGACGCGCCGGACTGTCCTTTTGCCGCCATAGCAGGTAAGAGGCGGCCTCACGTCAGACACGAGAGGCAGGATATGAGCGAATTTGATGAGGAGGCCCTGGCCGAGGTCTACAACCGGGGCCTGGAACTGGAAAAGGCCGGTGACCTCAAGGCAGCCGCCGAGGCCTATTGTCAGGCGCTCGAACTGGATCCGGAAGACCATTGCGGTGCCAGCATTCGCCTCGCCGCCATGGGCGCCGTGGCAACGCCGGAACGCATGCCGGACGCCTATGTCGCCACCCTGTTTGACCAGCATGCCGACGTCTTCGAAGCCATCCTCGTCGACCAGCTCGAATATTGCGTGCCCTTGCTCCTGCGCGAGCAGCTGCGCACCCATGCGCCAGGGCTTTACCCCGCTGTGCTGGATCTGGGCTGCGGCACGGGTCTGACCGGCGAAGCGCTCGCCGATATCAGCGACACCATCACCGGCGTCGACCTGTCCGAGCGCATCATCGAGATCGCCTTCGACCGCGAGGTCTATGAAGACCTGTACGTCGGTGAGGCCGTTGCCTTCCTTGAGGAGTTCGAAAACGAGGACGGCAGCCGTCCGACCTATGACCTCATCGCCGCCACCGACGTTATGCCCTACCTCGGCCGCCTCGAGCCGGCAATCGCCGCCGCCGCCGCCCGCCTCAACCCCGACGGCGTTCTGGGTTTCTCCACCGAGACCCTGCCGGACGACGCCATGGCCGGTCAGCCCTACATCGTTGGCCCGAAGCGGCGCTTCGCCCATGCGGAAGGCTATGTCCGCGAGGTTCTCGCCGCCAACGGCTTTGCCATCCTGGCGATGGACCCGATCACCGTCCGCCTTGAAGACGGCGAGCCCGTCCCCGGCCATCTGGTCCTCGCCCGCCGCGCCTGACAGCTCAAGAGGGGGAGGGGGCACGCTTCCTCTCCCTCTTCACAATGGCGTCATTGCCCAAAGCTTGCTCTCCCCTTGCGGCGCCAACGCGGTAGCTTGTGAGCGTGTGAAGGCCGGAGGGGCGGGCATGCGGTCATTGGTTTTATGGACACTGATGCTGGTCGCGCTGGTAGGGCAGGGGGCTCTGGCGCCCCGATCCGCCCTGGCGCAGACCGAAGTGGATCTGGAACTCATCCTGCTGGCCGATGCCACCGGCTCGATCGACGAGGACGAGATCCGTTTCCAGCGCCAGGGCTATGCCGAGGCCATCGTCGACCCTGCCGTTCTCTCCGCCATCACAGGCAATATGATCGGCCGCATCGCGGTCGCCTATGCGGAATGGGCCGGGCCCGGCTCGCAGGACATGGTGGTCGACTGGACCATCATCGACAGCGCCGAAAGTGCCGCCAGCTTTGCCGCCGCCCTCTCCGAAGGCCGCCCGCGCAGGGCCTATGGCCGCAACGCCATCGGCTCCGCGCTGCTCTACGGCAAGGCCCAGCTTGAAACCAACGCCTTCGCCGGCATGCGCCGCGTCATCGACCTCTCCGCCGACAGCGCCGGGAACTGGGGCGGTCCGGCGATCACTGTGGCGCGGGACGAGGTGGTCAAGGCCGGCATCATCATCAATGGCCTCGCCGTCCTCTGCCGCACCTGTTCTGGTCGCCCGTCGTCCTATGATCTCGAAGCTGCCTTCGGCGAGATGATCATCGGCGGGCCGGGCTCCTTCGTCGTCAGCGCCGAGAATGCCCAGAGCTTCGCCGCGGCTGTGCGCCGCAAGCTGATCCTCGAAATCGCCGGCGATGTTCCGGCGGGGCGTCTGGCGCGGGTCACTGGCCCCGCGCGGGCAGCCGGACTTGTCATCCAGAACCAGCAACAGGGAGCGATCCGATGAATGACATGACCCCCGTGCCGCGCAAGACGGCCAAGGATTTTCCGCAGGAACTCCTCGACCTTTATGACTTTTATGCCCATGGCAAGATCTCGAAGCGCGAGTTCCTGGAAGGTGCGGCCAAGTTCACCGTCGCTGGCCTGACAGCCGCGATGCTGCTTGATCAGCTGGCCCCCAATTATGCCCTCGCCCAGCAGGTTGCGCCTGATGACGCCGCCATCACGGCCGAACGCATCACCTTTCCCTCGCCCAATGGCCATGGCCAAGTGAACGGCTATCTGGTCCGCCCCGCCGGCGCGACAGGTAAGCTCCCCGCTGTGCTGGTCATCCACGAGAACCGTGGCCTCAATCCCTATATCGAGGACGTCGCTCGTCGCCTTGCCAAGGCCGGTTTCCTGGCGCTTGCGCCGGACGGGCTGACCTCGGTCGGTGGCTATCCCGGCAATGACGACAAGGGCCGCGAGTTGCAGCAGACCGTGGACGGCACCAAGCTGATGAACGACTTCTTCGCCGGTTTCGAGTTCCTGCTGGCGCATGAGGCCAGCACGGGCAAGGTTGGTGCGGTCGGCTTCTGCTATGGCGGTGGCGTGGTCAATGCCATCGCTGTGGCCTATCCGGAACTGGCCGCCGGTGTGCCCTTCTATGGCCGCCAGCCGAAACCGGAAGACGTTGCTGCCATCAAGGCTCCGCTCCTGATCAAATATGCCGAGCTGGACGAGCGCATCAACGCCGGCTGGCCGGCCTATGAGGAAGCGCTGAAGGCGGCCGGCAAGACCTACACGGCTTACATCTATCCGGGCGTCAATCACGGCTTCCACAATGACACCACGCCGCGCTACGACGCGGCCGCCGCAAAACTCGCTGAAGAGCGCACCGTCGCCTTCTTCCAGGAACACCTCAAGTAACGCAAAAAAAGCCCCTCTGCCGTCAGGCAGGGGGGCTTGCTTGCTTGGGTTTCAGATTTTGTCATCCTGGCCGAGCAGCGCGAGAGCCTGGGTTCACTCGCTTGCAGAGCGAGGAGTGGGGCAACCGCGTTGACGTGGCCGACGTGCCGCTTGCCGCTGTCCTGAAGCGCAAGGCAAGGCCGCTGACCTCGTCGCTCCTGCGCAGGCAGGAGCCCAGTAACCACCAGCGCTCCTTGGGATTTTCCGAGGTTCCCCAACCAACTCTCGCCCCGATTACTGGGCTCCTGCCTTCGCAGGAGCGACGAAGGTGACGGGGTATTGCAACCCGCCACCCCCGACCTGCCTCAGGTTTCAGCGATCTCAGTCGCCTCGATCTTGATGTCAAAGCCTTCCAGTCCAACGTAGTGCCGTTCGCGCGAGGAAAGGAGGCGAATCGAGGTGACGCCGAGATCCTTGAGGATCTGTGCGCCGAGGCCCACTTCACGCCACTGCTCCTGGCGCACCTGCGCCGAACCATGCTCTTCGGTTTCCGCCGCTTCCAGATCGGAGCGGGCGCGCTTGGACTGGCGGGCAACCCCCACAGAACCCTCGCGCAGGAACACGATCACGCCGCGGCCCCGGTCGGCAAAGCTCTTCATCACCGCGTCGAGCGGCTGGGCGGCGCCGAAGACATCATCCAGCACCGATTCCAGCTGCAGGCGAACGGGCACGTTGCGGCCATCGAGAATGTCGCCGTAGATCACGGCCACATGGTGCATCGGGTCGTAGGGCGTGGCGTAGGTGACGGCATAGGCCGGGCCGGCCACGGTCTGCACCGGCTGCTCGTTGACGCGCTCGATCAGGCGCTCGGTGCGCTGGCGCCAGGCGATCAGGTCGGAGACGGAGACCATCTTCAGCCCATGTTCGGCGGCGAATTCGTCCACCTGAACACCACGCTTGACCGTGCCATCGTCATTGACCAACTCGCTGATGACGCCGACTGGCTCGAGGCCGGCCAGACGGCACAGGTCCACGGCGGCTTCCGTATGGCCGGAGCGCATCAGCACGCCGCCTTCCTTGGCGATCAGCGGGAAGATATGCCCGGGACGGACAAAATCCGACGGTCCGGCGTTCGGATTGGCCAGACCGCGCACGGTGGCGCAGCGTTCATCGGCGGAAATGCCGGTGGTGAGGCCATGCCGGTAGTCGACAGAGATCGTGAAGGCGGTGGAGAGCGGCGCATCATTGCTGGCCACCATCGGATCAAGGCGCAGCCGCTTGGCCGCTTCGACGGTCATCGGCGCGCAGACGATGCCGGAGGTGTGGCGCACGATGAAGGCCATCTGCTCCGGCGTCACCTTGGTGGCGGCAACGATCAGGTCGCCCTCGTTCTCGCGGTCGTCATCATCGGTGACGACGACAATCTCGCCGCGCTCAAAGGCGCGGATCGCTTCGGCTACACGGGCCTGGGACACGGGATGCTCCTTCGTGGTGGATAGGCCGAGAAAATCATTTGGCGTCACTGCCCCGCCCGTGGCCTCGGCGATCTTGCGGGCCATGTCCCGCGACACCCAGGCACCGGGATCGTTGCAGAGCGCGGTGACCGAGGCAGGTGAAAGCCCTGCGCGGCGCGCAAAGGCGCTGCGGCTTTCCCCGGTCTGTGCAAGCCAATGATCCAGTCTCATGCGCAGAGCCTAGCGCAGGACGCATTCAGTCTCAAGGAAATAGATGCGGGATTTTCAGTCTCGCTGAAATCAACCCACCTGACCGCGATGGCGCAGGAAATGGTCTGCGAGAACACAGGCCAGCATCGCCTCGCCCACTGGCACGGCGCGAATGCCGACGCAAGGGTCGTGGCGACCCTTGGTCATCACATCCACTTCCTCGCCGTCGCGCGTGACGGACTGGCGCAGGTTGAGGATCGACGAGGTCGGCTTGACGGCAAAGCGGGCCACGATCGGCTGGCCGGAGGAAATGCCCCCCAGGATGCCGCCAGCATTGTTGGAGAGAAACCGCGGGGCAGTGTCGCCGGCGCGCATCTCGTCCGCATTGTCCTCGCCGGTCAGGCTCGCCGCGTCAAAGCCGTTGCCGATCTCCACGGCCTTGACCGCATTGATCGACATCAGTGCGCTGGCGATGTCCTGGTCGAGCTTGCCATAGAGCGGTGCGCCAAGACCGGCCGGCACGCCTTCGGCGACGACTTCGATGACCGCACCGACGGAGGAGCCGGCTTTGCGGATGCCGTCGAGATATTCGGCGTAGAAGGCTGCCATCTTCGCATCCGGGCAGAAGAAGGGGTTGTTGTCGACTTCCGCCCAGTCCCAGGCCGCGCGGTCGATCTTGTGCGGGCCCATCTGCACCAGCGCGCCGCGAATGGTGACGCCCGGCAAAACGAGCCGTGCAACGGCGCCGGCGGCCACGCGCATCGCGGTCTCGCGCGCCGAGGAACGTCCGCCGCCGCGATAGTCGCGGATGCCATACTTGGCGTCATAGGTGTAGTCGGCGTGACCGGGGCGATAGCTCGCCTTGATCTCGGAATAGTCCTTGGAGCGCTGGTCGGTGTTCTCGACATACAGCGAGATCGGCGTGCCGGTGGTCTTCTGCACCCCGTCCTCGTCGATCATGACGCCGGAGAGGATCCTCACCTGGTCCGGTTCCTGCCGCTGGGTGGTAAAGCGGTTCTGCCCCGGCTTGCGCTTGTCCATGAAGCCCTGGATGTCGGCTTCCGTCAGCGGGATCAGCGGCGGGCAACCATCCACCACGCAGCCGATGGCCGGGCCGTGGCTTTCGCCCCAGGTGGTGAAACGGAACAGATGGCCGAAAGAATTGTGCGACATGGACAGCCCGGACGGAACAACAGGAAAGGCAGGCCGGTTCTAGGCGGGTTTGGCGGCAGCGTCAAATGAATGGCCGCTCGCCAGCGCCTGCTGCCGCTGCTTGAAGTCACGTGCGGCCAGCGCCAGTCCGCCGTTGGCCCCATCGACAAAATGCACATGCTGGCTGGCGGCAAAGTCGGAGACATAGCAGGTCATCAAGGCCTCCTCCGCCTCAGTGAGGCCGTAGACGAGGTGTCCCAGCCGGTACTCTTCGGCAAGGAAAGCCTTCAGCGCTTCGGCCTGGGCGGTGGTAACGTCAAGCACCAGCCGCAGCGTGTCGTCGAACTTGCGAAAATCCGTGTTGAGCTGCATCTCGCGCATGTAGCGCCTCGGCTTCAGCGGGCCGATCGCCAGCCCGCTCCAGCGGGACAGGCGCACCAGCGCCACCACGACAAGCGTGCGCAGGATGGTGAAGATGGACGGGGAGCCGCCGGACAGCAGCCGCGTCTCGGGCAGGAGAGTGCCGGGGATAGCCTGCATGCGCAGGACCTCGTCCTGCACCGGCGCTTCGACAGGTTCGGGCGCGGCGGCATCGACGCCGACATAGTCGCCGAGGCCCTGCATCAGCCGGGTCAGCCCCGTCGGGCCGGCTGCCCCTGTCGGGCGGGCCATCAGCGAGACGATGCGGCCATGGCGGGCGCGCAATGGTTCCCAGCGGCAGGAAAAGCCGGTGAGGTCAGGGGGCGGCGGATCGAGAGTCTCGATCCGGTATCGGGCCGCACGGGCCCCGTCCTTCAGCCAGGCTTCCGCCAGCATCAGCCCGTCGCCGGAGACCATGGCGAGGAAGTTGCCCGGGCTCAGCTCGAACTTGCGCAGGCGGATGTCCGCGCCGGCCGCTCTCAGGTCAGAGACAGGGATCAGCGCGACGCGCAACTCCAGCCCGGCCGCCTGACTGGCAAGGCGTGCAACACCGGCCAGTGCCTCGGCCGCGACATGCCGGCCAGAGGCGGGCAGCAGCACCATCGCGCCGTCTCCGCCAAATACGAAAGGCAGCCGGTCGCGGCCCAGCCGGTTGAGCAGGGCGGAAATGACCGCCACTCCGATCATGTTGACGTCCTTGTAGCGCCCTGCCGCAATTGCCTCGGTCGAGCGAACAATGTCTGCGGCCGCCACCAGCCAGCCGTTCGGCACGGCGGCATAGGCCAGACCATCGGCCACGCCGCTGAAATCCGCGAAGCCGGGAAGGTCCAGATAGAAGTCCTCGTCCGTCATTCGCCGAGAGCCCTTTCGTCCGGCACGTCGTGACCTTGAGTTTCGCATGCCGGGCGCCGGCCGCCTACAGCTTCCACGGGATATCGCCGCCTTGCCGTGAAAACGCCTTTTGGTTCCGATATAGGCACGTATAAAGTCGTCCGGTCCGTGTTTCAGATCACGTCTGCGGCATGACATCGATCGGATGGGGCAAGCATCAGTCCTGGCTGCCGCAAGCTGCGGCGCCCAGTCGGAGTTGAACATGAAGTCCATTCTCAAGGGTCTGGCCGCACTTGGCCTTGCCACCTTTCTCGCCGCCGTACAGATCTCGGGAGCTGCGGCAGATGAAGCCGAAGGCAAGATTGCCGAGATCAATCCGGAAACCGCGACGATCACGCTGACGGACGGTCAGGTCTATCAGTTTCCGGTCGACTTCTACGTCGATGACTTGCAGCCAGGCCAGCTCGTGCGCGTCTTCTATGACGTCGATGGCAACAGGAAAATGCTCTACGACCTGCAGATCCAGTAGGCGGCAACGGCGGTGGCCTTACGGGCTGACGCCTACAGCACCGTCAGGCGGCCATTGTCCCAGACATAGACCACGTCCTGCGGCACATCGAGGCGCGGAATTGCAGCGGGCTCCAGCCCTTGCAGCAGCCCGCGCAAGACGCGGATGACACCGCCATGGATCACCGCAACGGTCGGGCCGTCAACCTCGGCCAGCCAGCCGGCAATCCGCGTCGTCAGCATCGCATAGCTTTCGCCTTCGGGCGGCGCAAAGCCCCACTTGTCGGCCCGGCGGGCAAGCACAAGCTCCGGATCCGTACGGTCCAGCTCCTCCAGGGTGAAGCCTTCCCAGCGCCCGAAGGTGATTTCCTTGAGCCGTTCCTCGAGACGGTAGGCTGACGGGTCGAGATCCATCGCTGCCCGGATCCGCTCCATGGTCTCGCGCGTGCGGCCAAGCGGCGAGGCGACAAAGTCGAAATCCGCAGCAGCCTGTCCGCTCGCCCGCAAATAGTCGCCAAGGGTCGTACCATTGCGCGTGGCCTGGGCGCGTCCCGTGTCATTCAGCGGAATGTCCTTCTGCCCCTGCATGCGGCCTTCCGCGTTCCAGTCGGTCTGGCCGTGGCGGATAAAGATGAGGCGTTCGGGGAGGCCGGTAGAGGGGAGGCCAGTAGAGGGGAGGCTGGTGGACATGGGCGAATCCAGCGTGAGGAGGAAGCGGGAAGGGCGGGCAGCGTTCCTGTGCCCGAGCGCCCGCAGCCCTGTCAATGCCGGCAGGGCAACCGGCCCTCACAAATGCGAAACCCCGGCCCATGGGAAGGGACCGGGGGAGTATTCTTCGACGTCATCCCAGCCCAGCTGAGCGCCAGCGAAGCGCCGAGCTGGCACCTGTCCCGGACTTGATCCGGGATCCAGATATCAGCCGCGCGAAGCGCGACCTCATTTATCAAGCACTGTGCGGATGCTGATAAAACTATGGGCTCGCTTGCGCTCGCACAGACATGCTGGATTCCGGATCAGCGGCTCGCGTTCGCTCGCCTTGTCCGGAATGACGGACCTAGACAGCAGCAGCCTGCTCCGCTGCCGTCCGGCTCAGTCCTTGACGACCGAAATGTCCGGCGCGTCGACGGCCTTCATGCCGACGACATGGTAGCCGCAGTCCACATGCTGGATCTCGCCGGTGACGCCGCGGCTGAGGTCCGAGCACAGGAACAGGGCGGCATCGCCCACTTCCTCGATGGTCACCGTGCGGCGCAGCGGGGCGTTGTACTCGTTCCACTTCAGGATATAGCGGAAGTCGCCAATGCCCGAGGCGGCCAGCGTCTTGATCGGGCCGGCCGAAATGGCGTTGACGCGGATGTTCTTCGGGCCAAGGTCAACGGCAAGATACTGCACGCTGGCTTCGAGCGCGGCCTTGGCAACACCCATGACGTTGTAATGCGGCATGACCTTCTCGGCGCCGTAATAGGTCAGCGTCAGGATCGAGCCGCCGTCAGTCATCAGCTTTTCCGCGCGCTGGGTGACAGCGGTCAGCGAATAGCAGGAGATGTCCATGGTGCGGGCAAAGTTGCCCGGCGTCGTGTCGACATAGCGGCCGGTCAGCTCGTCCTTGTCGGAGAAGGCGATGGCGTGTACGAGAAAGTCGATCTTGCCCCAGGTCTTTTCCAGATGGGCAAACACCTCGTCGATGCTGGCCCCATCCGTCACGTCGCAATGGCCGGCAACGATGGCGCCCAGCTGTTCGGCGAGCGGTTCGACGCGCTTCTTCAGCGCCTCGCCCTGATAGGTCAGCGCAAGCTCGGCACCGGCATCGGAAAGGGCCTTGGCGATGCCCCAGGCAATCGACCGGTTGTTCGCAACGCCCATGATCAGGCCGCGTTTGCCGTTCATAAGTCCGCGCGTGTCCGCCATCATTTTCTCCAGATGCGTATGCCTTTAGTCTGCCCGGCGGGCTGGCCTCCTATGGCACAGGCCCCTTGCTGCTTCAAGTCATCCCCGACAGCCTGCGGCTCTGCGAAGTCTGGACCGGCGGCTTGCGATATGGTAGCGGCCCCACACCTGCCTGGCCTGTCCGAGGGCCGTCCGCTTGAGGAGTGACGTGAATGGCTGAACTCGACCACGCTGCCCGTTTTGCCGAGCTGATCGGTGCCGCGAATGTGCTCACCGCGGCCTCCGACAAGGCGCCGTTTCTCGTCGAATGGCGTGATCTCTACCAGGGCGTGACGCCAATGGTGCTGCGTCCGGGCACGACGGCCGAGGTGAGCGCGGTGCTGAAATATGCCGACGCAAACGGCCTCAAGATCGTGCCGCAGGGTGGCAACACGGGCCTTGTCGGCGGCCAGATCCCCAAGGAATCCGGGGAGGAAATCGTTTTGTCGCTGGCAAGGCTGAACCGCGTGCGCAACGTTGATCCGCAGGGCTTCACCATCACCGTCGAGGCTGGCGTGGTGCTGGAGACGCTGCAGAACGAAGCGGACGCCGTCGACCGGCTGTTCCCGCTGGCGCTGGGCTCGCAAGGCTCCTGCCAGATCGGTGGCAACCTCTCCACCAACGCCGGCGGCACCGCCGTTCTGGCCTATGGCAACAGCCGCGATCTGGTCCTCGGCCTCGAAGTCGTCATGGCCAATGGCGACATCTGGAACGGTCTCCGGGCCCTTCGCAAGGACAATACCGGTTACGATCTGAAACACATGTTTATCGGCGGGGAGGGCACTCTGGGGGTGATCACGGCCGCCACGCTCAAGCTTTTCCCCAAGCCGAAGAAGCTGGAAGTCGCCTTCATCGGCCTGTCGAGCCCGGAAGCGGCGCTGGACCTCTTCTCCACCGCCAAGGCGCAGGCCGGACCGATTCTCACCGGTTTCGAGATCATGCCGCGCGTCGGGCTGGAGTTCTGCATCCGCCATCTGCCCGGTGCCCGCGATCCGCTCGCCGGCACCCATCCCTGGTATGTGCTGATGGAACTGTCTTCGGGCACCGAGGCCTTCCCGGTGCGCGACCTGCTGGAGTCGATCCTGGGCGAAGCCTACGAGAAGGGTCTCGTCGAGGATGCGGCCTTTGCCGAGTCCATGGCCCAGGCCCAGGACTTCTGGCACATCCGCCACGGCATGTCGGAGGTTCAGCGCGCCGAGGGCGGCTCGATCAAGCACGACGTCTCCGTGCCCGTCGCCTCGATTCCGGCCTTCCTCGCCAAGGCGATTGCCGCCGTCGAAGCCATGGTCCCCGGCTGCCGCCCGGTGCCCTTCGGTCATCTCGGCGATGGCAACATCCACTTCAACGTCAGCCAGCCGATCGGCGCCGACAAGGAAGCCTACATCGCCCGCTGGGACGAGATGAACGCCCTCGTCCACGGCATTGTGCACGAGTTCAACGGCTCCATCTCCGCCGAACACGGCATCGGCCGCCTGAAGCGCGACCTGCTGCGCGAGGTGAAAAGCCCGCTCGAACTCGACCTGATGCAACGCATCAAATCCGCCTTCGACCCCAACAACACGCTCAACCCGGGGCGGGTGCTGTAAGGGGCTTCAGCAGGGAAGCCGTCAAGACGCACGACTGGCGAGGGATGTCGCAGGGTATAAGAGCCGCCTTGCCACTCCCTCGTCGCTCCTGCGCAGGCAGGAGCCCAGTAACCATCAGACTTCGTTGTCTTCTCCGGTGCTACTCTCTCCACGCCGTCCCGGCCCTGTGCCGGGACCTGTCAGGGGCGCCGCACCTTCTCCGTCCGGTCACGGCCCATGCGGTGATGAGGTCCCGGCTCAAGGCCGGGACAGCGCGGAGAGGATGGCGAGGCAGGAAGCTACATCATTCTCCGCGATCATTCGGGCTTGGTCCTCGCCAAAGCAAGGAAGCCATCAACCCAAAGAGTTCATTCCTGCGTTCGCCCCACCCTCCGCAGTCATCCCCGCCTCGTGCGGGGATCCAGCCTCCAGGCTCCGGCTGACCAGAAGTGTGCACCATCCCCCCAGCCCGCATGGATCCCCGCACAATGCGGGGATGACCGGCAAAGGATGTGGCACGTTCAAAAGCCACTTGCCTCTCCCTCGTCGCTCCTGCGCAGGCAGGAGCCCAGTAACCATCAGACTTCGTTGTTTTTCCGGTTCTGCTCCGACCCCTCAGGCCGCGAAACCCGCGCTCCGGCGCCTAAAGCATCCACAACAGCCGCCCCACCCGGCCACCATCCCACCCCCGCCGTCCCGGCCCTTTGCCGGGACCTGTCAGGTACGCCGCAGCATCTCCGCCCGGTCACCAGTCATGCAGAACGATGAGGTCCCGGCTCAAGGCCGGGACAGCGCGGAGAGAGTGGCGAGGCAGAGAGGTCTGAATCAAGTCAGTTTTAACAATGCTTCTTTTGCGCGCTGACGTAAGTCCTCATCATCAAGATCGTCTTTATCCCGAGTGTCTGGATCGCTGCAGTATGTATCGATGTCACAGAACAAGTCGTTGAGTATGTCAAAGATCGTCCGAGGGAATGCAGTTGTCTCGCTTTTAAAAAGGTCTAAGTAGGCAAGCTCAAATCTAGATGCTGATATTTCGCCGGCGACGAACAGATCTATCAATCGAATGTAGTTTTCAAGAGCACTTATGATGCCCGACTCCTGGCCGTTGGCTGCGGGAAAATAATGCCGCGGTGCGGTCGTCGCTGACCCTGTTGGGCCAAACTACACCCGATGCGCGCTACCGGCGTCTTTCAAGATTGCGTTGGCCGTGTGCCGGCTCTTGAGGTTTCTTGGCACGAGGACGGCCTTGCCGGTTTTGGCTGATCGCCAGACCTCGTGCGATCCCTTTGCGTTTCTCTCATGGTTGAAGCCGAGCGCCGACAGAAGCGTGCAGACCTGCCGGTAGAAGCCCTCGACCAACTAGGCAACTTCTCGCACATCTGGCCGCTGCCAGATGATTGCAGGAACAATATCCTTGAACGAGCGGGAAGCGATGTCGGCAGCGGACATGTGATTGCTGATGATCATGTCGATGGCTGCGTCCATCATGATCTCTTCAAATTCATCGAGGGTTGCCGCCTCGATGTGCAGTCCCTCGATGTCACTTTCGCTGTAGAAGACGTTTGCTTCGTCGTCCCACACGGCCTTCACGCGAAACGTGCGTTTCAACATGGCGAAGCTCCTCGTCGCGCGATCTATCACGCTGCGCCCATGCTCTTACTATATGGCACATCGCCTGCTTTTCAAAACGCGGCGATGCTGCAGGCTTCACCGCTCCAGCGCTGCCACCACTTCCACATGCGGGGAGTAGAGGAACTGGTCGACCGGGGTCACGCGGGTGAGCTTGTAGCCGCCGTCGAGGAGGAGGCGCAGGTCGCGGGCAAGCGTCGCCGGGTTGCAGGAGATGGCGGCGATGCGCTTGACCTTGGAGAGCGCAAGCTGTTCGGCCTGGGCTTGCGCGCCGGCCCGCGGCGGGTCGAAGGCGACGGCGTCGAAGGCATTGAGTTCGGCGGCCATCAGCGGCCGGCGGAACAGGTCGCGGCGCTCGAAGGTCAGCTTTTTGAGGCCCGAGGGCACGCGGCTCGCCTTGTCGAGGGCGGCAATGGCGGCGGCATCGGCCTCTACCGCATGCACCGACATCAGCGGCGCCATGCGGAAGGTGAAAGTGCCGATGCCGGCAAAGAGGTCGGCGGCCTTTTTTGACGGGCCGAGGGCTTCCAGCGTCAGCCGGGCCAGTTCCTCCTCGGCAACGGCGCTTGCCTGGGTGAAGCCGCCCGGCGGCGGCACGACGGCGATCTTGCCGATCATCAGCACCGGCGACCGCGCTTCGATGACAACCTCGCCCTTGACGGCCAGCCGCGCGAGACCGAGTTCGGATGCCATCGCGGAAAGGCTGATCAGCTTCTTCTCGTATCCCGTCACCGGATCGTCAATCGCCACATCCAGCCCGGCTGAAGTCGACAGCACGGTGAGCCGCAGTTCGCCCTTACGCGGGATCAGGGGCTCGGCGAGCTTTTTCAGGCCGGGGACGGCGGCGAGGATCGCGGGATCCAGAACGGGGCATTCGACCAGGTCCACGAGCCGGTGGCTGCCCTTCTCGTGATAGCCGAGCAGCACCTTGTGCCCGGCCCTGAGCGCGGTCAGCACGGCGCGGCGGCGGCTGCCGGGGCGGATCGCGATGATCGGCTCAACCGGCGTGTCGATGCCCCTTTCGGCCAGAGCGCGGACCACCTGGTCGCGCTTGAAGGCAAGATAGGTTGCATCGTTCATGTACTGCAGGCTGCAGCCGCCGCAGTGGTGATGCTGGTCGGAATTTGTCGGACGACGGTCAGGAGAGGGCGTCAGAATCTCCTGAATTGTCGCACGATTGTCGTGCACGGTGACACGCAGCCGGTCGCCCGGCAGGCCGCCGGCGACATAAAGGGTCCCGTCCGGTCCATCAGCGATGCCGTCGCCGAGATGTCCGAGGGTGGTGATGGTGATGTCGAGGGTCGCGTCAGTCATGGCCGTGCGATACTCCGCTTGACGGCGGCTCGCAAGCTTTCCCTTGGAAATCAGCTTGTTTTGCGGCCGTAGAGCAGGAATTCCCGGTTGCCGTCACCGCCCGTGACGGGCGAGGGCAGCAGCCCGAGCGCCTGCCAGCCGGTGAGGCCGTCCAGCCAGTCCCGAAGCTCCCCGGCCGAGGCTTCGGCTCGCTCCGGGGCTACCAGTCCGCCCTTGCCAACGCCTTCGCGGCCCACCTCGAACTGCGGCTTGACCAGCAGAAGCGCTTCGGCACCGGGCGCGGCAAGGTCGAGCGCAGGGGGCAGGGCGAGCTTCAGCGAAATGAAGCTGACATCGCTGACGATCAGGGAAGGTGCAGTGTTTTCAAGGTCTTGAAAAGTCAGCTCACGGGCATTCAGGCCGTCGCGGCGGTTGACGCGCGGGTCGTTCGAGATCGTTTCGTGCATCTGCCCGTGGCCGACATCGATGGCATGAACCTGGGCCGCGCCGCGTTCCAGCAGCACCTGGGTAAAGCCGCCGGTCGAGGCGCCGACGTCGAGACAGATGCGGCCCTCAGGCGAGACCGCAAAGCCATCCAGCGCGGCCAGGAGTTTCAGCGCGGCGCGGGAAACATAGGCGCCAGCGGGGTCAGAGATTTCAATTTTGGCTGTGAGGTCAACGGGTTGGCCGGGCTTGGTGGCGGTGCGGCCATCCACGGTCACCGTGCCGCGCAGCACCGCGTCGCGGCCCCGCGCCCGGCTGGGGGTGAGGCCCAGATCGACCAGCCGCTGGTCCAGCCTTTCACGTTGTGCCATGCAATCCAAATGCCTGAAATGATTGAGAGATCAAAAACAGCCGGCAAGTCCCGACATCAGCCGGTCAAAGTAGATGGCCTCGCCGAACTTCAGCCAGGCGAGGCTGGCCGCCAGGACCAGGGTCCCGCCGCCAACACCAGCGCCTGCCATCCAGTATCGCGACTGCATCCGATGCTCCCGACCGCCTGTCAGCTGGCGGCCGCTTCGGAGATCATCCGCCGCAGCTTGGCCAGGGCCGTTTCCGGATTTTCCTCGTAGGCGATGGTGCCGACAAAGCGATTGTTCTTGTCCATCAGATAGATGGCCGCCGTGTGGTCCATCGTGTAGCCGCCCGCATCCAGCGGCACCTTCTTGGCATAAACCCGGTAAGCCTTGATCATAGCATCGATCTGCTCCCGTGTCCCGGACAGGGCCTGAACCCGTGGATCGAAGGCAGCAACATAGTCCTTCATCACCTGCGGCGTGTCCCGTTCCGGGTCAACGGTGACAAAGGCATAGTTCAGCTTGTCGGCATCCGGCCCCAGTTGCTCGATCCAGCCCTGCAGGTCGGACAGAGTGGTCGGGCAGACGTCCGGGCAGAAGGTGAAGCCGAAGAACATCACGGTCGGTTTGCCCTTCAGGGTCGCATCCGACACCGGTTCATTGTTGCCGTTGACCAGCGTGAAAGGCCCGCCAATCGAGGCAACCGGCTCGATCAGGGAAGAGGGGGCAGGACCGCCCGCCATCTGGGTGTAGCTGACATAGCCTGCGCCGAGTGCAAGGGCGGCAACTGCCGCCCAGGCCCCGTAGCGCACGATCTTGAGCGCTGACATGTTGGTTTCGCCTTAGTTGGAGGGCTTCTTCATGCCATGGCCACCATGGCCGCCGTGCATGTCATGGTTCATTTCCTTGGCGCCGATCTTGGCAATCGGCATGTCCACGGTCACTGTTCCGGCCTTCTCGAAGGTCAGGGTTACAGGCAGTGTCTCGCCTTCCTTCAGCGGCTGCTTGATGCCCATGAACATCACATGCAGGCCGCCCGGCTTCAGTTCGACCGTCTCACCGGCGGGAACCGGAATGCCGCCTTCCATCTGGCGCATCTTCATCACGCCGTCGATAACGGCCATTTCATGCAGTTCAGTGCGCTCCGTGACGGGCGCGCTGGCCGCGATCAGCTTGTCGTCTGCGCTGCCCTTGTTGGTGATGACCAGAAAGCCACCACCGGCCATGGCATTGGGCGGGGTTGCGCGGGTCCAGGCGTTGCCGACAGTGAGGTCGCCGATGGTGACTTCGGCGGCCGCAGCGCTGCTGGCCAGTGCCGTGCAAACGAACGCTGCAGAGAGGAGAGTTTTGAGCAAGGTCATGAATACAGTCCTGAAACAGATTTCAAAGGGGCCCATCGGGGCGTCAGTTTGGTTCATCGTGTTTCAGGCAAACGGCGGCCCCCGGATCTGGCGGGCGTTGATGATGCGCGAGGGCGGGACCGTGAGGCCTGGGGCAGGGCGATGTGTCTGACCGGCTGCCCTGTCCAGTGCCGGACCGGCAACGATTGGAGGCAAGGCGCCCGAGGAGCCCAGATGCAGACACGCCGGGCCACAGGCGCAATGGATCGGATCATGCCCCCGGACCGGCTCGCCACTGCCCGCTTCAGATGTGCAAAGGAATGCGACCGGCCAGTCGGCTGCAGCGGACGGGGCGACGACGCTTCCTGTCAGGCCAAGTGACAGCAGCAGCAACCGGGCAACCAGCGCGACAACGCCCAACACCACGAACGGCAGCCGTTCGCGGCGCAATTGGCGGAGAGGGGACCCGGAGCGAAGCATAGGCGCACTATGGTTGAGCATGACAAGCCATGCGAGTGAAATCTTGCCGCAGCGGTGACGGGTCAAGCAGGGCCGGACACGGCTTGCCCTGCGAGTTCGTCCTCGGTCACGGGTTCCGGCGAAATCACGGCGCCGATCGGCGAGGTGGCTTCCGGTCCGAAGTCGCGCTTATCCTCTGGGGCCGGAGTCGCACGGGCCGCAAGACGTGTGATGATGAATCCGATGGTCAGAAGCTGGACGCCGGCGACCACGAGATACAGCCCCGATGGTCCGATGGTCTGCATTGCAAATGACGCCCCGGTCGGACCAATGATCGAGCCGATACCATAGGACAAGAGCAGGCCAGAGGACGTCTCGACATAGTCGGTCGGGGTCGCATGATCGAACGCATGCGCCACCGCGATGGAATAGGCCGGCTGAAGCACCGCACCGACTGCCACGACATAAAGGGTCGCGATCCATGGCGTACGCGGTTCGATCAAGGCGATGGCGGTTGCGATCGCGAGTGTTGCAAAGGCAAGTCCAAGTAACACATGCCGACGATCCATCCGATCGGACAGGCGCCCGAATGGCCATTGGCCGAGAACGCCGCCGCCGATGAAGGCCGCAGCGTAGTAGGCGGCCTCCGTCGTGGTCATGCCGATCTGGGTGCCATAGATCGGCGACAGGGTCCAGACGGCGCTGCTGGCAAGGCCCATCAGAAGGCAACCGACAAAAGCCGCAGGCGAAGTCTGATATAGTTTGACAGGGCGGAAGCGGACAATCGTGATGGGCGCAGGTTGTGTCGAGGTGGTCAGGGACAGCGGGATGACTGCCAGACTGACCATTACCGAAGCGACGATGAACGGGATGAAGCTATCAATACCGATGAAGGACACCGAGATCTGCCCGACCATCATCGCCGTGTACAGCACAACGATATAAAACGACATGATCATGCCGCGATTGCGGTTGTCCGCCGCTTCATTGAGCCAGCTTTCAACGATCATGTAGAATCCGGCCAGGCAGAAGCCGGATATGACGCGGATGAGGAACCAGGACAGCGGATCGACAAATACGGGATGCAGCAGCGCTGCCGCCGACATCAGCGACACGAGCGCCGCAAAGGCCCGCACATGCCCCCCTCGCCGGATCACGAAAGGTCCAGCGAGGCAGCCTGCCACCATGCCAACAAAATAGGCGGATGAAACAAGCCCGATGGCAAGATCGGAGAAGGCTGCCTGCTGTGCCGCCAGCGGCAGCAAGGTCCCTTGCAAGCCGTGTCCGACGATCAGGAGTGCCACCGAGGCGAGAAGGGCCGAGATCGAGGCGAGGGCCTTGAACATGAAAGCGGATCCAGGGGCTTCGAACTGCCGTAAGGCAGCAGACATATCAGGGCAGCACTATGGCTGAGTGTCAGCCGCCTGTCACACTCGCCGCGGCGGGACGTGTCCTGGCGAGACCGTCAGGTCGATCATGCCTTGAGGCGGGTCAGGGGCGGCCGATGCAGCCAGGAGATTTCACCTGGTTCAAGCGCTGCGGACAGATCCGCCCACATCCCGGCCAAGCGCCTCAAACACGGCGATGAGGATGCCCTCCGCTGTCAGGCTGGCGTCCTTGTACATCTGCTCAGGCTTGTCCTGGTCCTGGTAGCGGTCCGGCAGGCGCATGCAGCGGACCTTCAGGCCCCGGTCAAGTGCCCCCAGATCGGCCAGGGCCGTCAGGACATGGCTGCCGAAGCCGCCGATCGCCCCCTCCTCGACCATGACCAGAACTTCGTGTTCACGGGCCAGTAGGGCGATCAAGTCCATGTCGAGCGGCTTGGCGAAGCGGGCATCTGCCACCGTCGTGGAAAGGCCCGCAGCATCGAGCTCGTCCGCTGCTTTCAGGCATTCAGCCAGGCGCGTGCCGAAGGACAGGAGTGCTACCTTGGTGCCTTCCTTGCGGATGACGCCCTTGCCGATCTCCAGAACGCTGCCACGTTCCGGCAAATCGATGCCGACGCCTTCGCCGCGCGGATAGCGGAACGAGATCGGGCCTTCATCGTAAGCGGCGGCCGTTGCCACCATGTGGCGCAGTTCCGCCTCGTCCGACGCCGCCATTACCACAAAGCCGGGAAGACAGGCCAGGAAGGCCGTGTCGAAGGAGCCCGCATGGGTCGGGCCGTCCGCACCGACAAGTCCGGCGCGGTCGATCGGGAAACGGACCGGCAGCCCCTGGATCGCGACGTCATGGACCAGCTGGTCATAGCCGCGCTGCAGGAAGGTGGAGTAGATCGCACAGAATGGCTTGTAGCCTTCGCTGGCGAGGCCAGCAGCGAAGGTGACGGCATGCTGCTCGGCGATGCCGACATCGAACACGCGTGCCGGCATGACCTGCTGCATCAGGTCCAGACCCGTGCCGTCCGGCATGGCGGCGGTCACGGCAACGATCTTGTCGTCGTGCTCTGCTTCCTGGATCAGCGATTGTGCGAAAACCGAAGTGTAGCTTGGGGCGTTGGCTTTCGGCTTGGCCTGCTTGCCGGTGATGACGTCGAACTTGGCAACGCCATGATACTTGTCCTTGGCGCCTTCCGCCGGAGCATAGCCCTTGCCCTTCTGGGTGACCACGTGGATCAGCACCGGGCCCTGATGCGTGTCGCGCACATTCTTGAGCACAGGCAGCAGGTGCTCCAGATTGTGGCCGTCCACGGGGCCGACATAGTAGAACCCGAGTTCCTCGAACAGCGTGCCGCCGGTCCAGAAGCCCCGGGCATATTCCTCGGCGCGAGCAGCCTTTTCCTGCAAGGGGCGCGGCAGAGCCTTGGCAATGTGCTTGGCGGCATCGCGCAACGACTTGTAGGTGCGGCCCGAAACGAGCTTGGCGAGATAGGCCGACATCGCTCCGACCGGCGGCGCAATGGACATGTCGTTGTCGTTGAGGATGACGATCAGGCGCGAGTTCATCGAGCCGGCGTTGTTCATTGCCTCATAGGCCATGCCAGCGGACATCGCACCATCGCCGATCACCGCAATGACGTTGTTCTTGCGCCCGTCCAGGTCCCGGGCCACCGCCATGCCGAGCCCGGCGGAGATCGAGGTCGACGAGTGAGCCGCCCCGAACGGGTCAAATTCACTTTCACTGCGCTTTGTAAACCCGGACAGCCCGTTCGGCTGTCTGAGGGTGCGGATGCGGTCACGGCGCCCGGTCAGGATCTTGTGCGGGTAGCACTGGTGGCCGACATCCCAGATCAGCCGGTCGTCCGGCGTGTTGAAGACGTGGTGGATCGCGACGGTCAGTTCAACGACGCCGAGGCCGGCACCAAGGTGGCCGCCGGTCTGGGACACGGCATCGATGGTTTCTGCGCGCAGTTCCTGAGCCAGTTGGGGCAGGTCAGCTTCGGGGATCGACCGCAGCACCGAAATATCAGTCAGCAGATCGAGCAGGGGGGTATGCGGCTTGACGGACACGCTCTCAACCACTCCAAATGGGCGCAGACAAGCACCGACGCTTACACGAAGGGCGCAAGGGGCGCAAACCCTGCGACGCCGGTGATATAGGGTGGATCGGCGATACAACTCGCGCTGTGATTGAACAAAAGCGAAGCCAGTTTATTTTGTCACCCGCTTGGGTGATGCGGCTGGGTAAAAAATGTCATAATGCTTTTGCGTGGTCGATGGGGCCACGTGCACAGTGATAACTGGGGCCGTGTTATGCGCGGCCCCGTTTTTTTAAGTCTGCACATATTAATATGCAGTATTCCTTACGCGAAAATGCAGACGTCTTTCGGCCGGTTTTCTTGGTCGTTTCAATAAAGTGCTGAGATACGGAACATCAGCTGATACAGCTCGGCCTGTGATCCTGCCCCGGTCTTTTCAAAAATGCGGCGCAGATGCGTCTTGCCTGTGTTCCGCGTAATACAAAGCGTTTCCAGCGTTTCGGACAGTGACCCGGTCATGGCGAGGTAGTAGGCAAGCCGGGCCTCGCTTTTCGACAGACCGAAGACGGACTGGAGTGCGTCACGGGCTTCACGCGAAATTGCCGGTGCCTCGCGAAGGATGACGAGCACATGTCCGTCCGAGGGTTCCAGGTCGAGGCCGGGCACGGGCCATACCGTGCGCAGCACAAATCGGCATAGTGTGCCGTCAGTTCGGCTGTGCAGGCTGTCGCGGATCTGGATGGCAGGCGGCGCCCCGGATCGGTCATGCTGCCGTACGTCCTCGAGCAATTCGTCCAGGAGTTCGTCAACATCCTTGGGCACGATCTGCAGCCGGCCGCTGCGGGTGTCAAACAGGTCGGCGGCAGCAAGCGCCTCGATGCCGCCAGGGGTTGTTGCGACAACGCGGCGCATCTCATCAATCAGAATGGCGTTGCCGCCATCGTGGCGCGTCAGCATCCGCTGGCGCTGCAGGTCGAGCATGTGGCTGCGGCGTTGCCCGGACAGCTCCAGGGCCTGCCCAAGTGCCCGCAACAGGCGACGGGTGAACGGAATATTCGCCGCTGCAAGACCGGGGCTGCCAGGCGTCGACAGCAGCATGAAGATATCCCGCCCGTCGCCACTTTCCCGGACAGCGGCCAGAAGCCCATGCGTCTGCACCAGGTCATTGTGCGGGCCGGCCCAGAGCAGGTCGTCGATCTGGGAGGTCAGTGCCTGCTTGCAGTAGGGCGTCTGCAGTTCGGCTTCGTTGAGCATGAAGCCAAGCATTGAGCGGCCGCTGCCCGTCTTGAGGGCAACCAGCAACTGCAGGGGCACAAGGGCTTGTTCGGGCGAACAATAGCGACCTGTGTGCCGTCCACTGGCGGAAAACTCGAAAAGAAATGCAGTCCCGCCAAGTTCCTCCCCGATCCGTGCAGCAGCATCCGGCCACGTAGCTGGAGCATTTACCGCAGCGTAGAGGCTGTCGATCAGCGCATCAGGGGGGGCATCTTCGGGTTGCGTCATGTCGGGATAGAACTCCCGGTCGTCACTGCCTCATGCGGGCCATGCAGCCCTTGTCGGCCAGAGTCTTGCCTGATCAGCTTTCCGGATCAAGGGGGGTGGTGCCCTGTGCCCGGCCATCGGCGCCGAGCTGGATTTTTTCCACCTTTTCTTCGGCCTGTTTCAGCAGCCGATCGCAATGGGCGCGCAACTGGGCGCCTCGCTCATACATCTCGATGCTCTTCTCCAGCGGGACGTTGCCCTGTTCCAGCGCCTGGACGATCTGCTCAAGCTGACGCAGAGCCTCTTCGAAGGAGAGGGCGGCGAGATCGGCAGGCATCTGGGTCATGGCGTGGCTCACGGAAACAACGATGGAACAGCCTCGGCTGGCGGGCCGCAACCCTCGCTGCAACCGTGCCAAAGGTCAAGACCCGGTACCGCATCGCAGATGAGGCTCACCATTTATTCCAGTTATTCTGGCGCGGGTCGTCTGGTGCGCCCTAGCCTGTCATCAGGGTCATGACATGGGCCGCCGTCGAGCGAGCAAGTCCCTCAAGATCGTAGCCGCCCTCAAGAATGGACACGACATGCCCGTTGCTGTGGCGATCGGCGACATCCATCAACTGCCGGGTGATCCAACCGAAATCAGCTTCCAGCAGAGCAAGTCCGCCGAGCGGATCGCGGGCATGGGCGTCGAAGCCCGCCGAGATCAGGATCAGCTCCGGGGCGAAATGCTCCAGCCGCGGCAGCACGGCAGTTTCCACGGCTTCGCGAAAGATGGCTCCGTCGTCGCCGGCGGCCAGCGGCACATTGACAATCGTATCGGCGTCGCCCCGCTCATCTGCCGCGCCGCTACCGGGATAAAGCGGCATCTGATGGGTGGAGACATACATCACCGACGGATCGGCCCAGAAAATATCCTGGGTGCCATTGCCGTGATGCACGTCGAAGTCAACGATGGCGACCCGGCCAAGGCCATAGCGTGCCTGCGCGTAGCGGGCGGCGATTGCAACATTGTTGAAGAGGCAGAACCCCATGGCCCGATCATGCTCGGCATGATGGCCAGGCGGGCGCGAGGCGACGAAGGCGTTGCCGACCTTTCGGGCCAGGACTTCGTCGACGGCCCGGCAGGCTCCGCCCACGCCGCGCAATGCGGCTTCCCAACTGCCCGGTGACATGGTCGTGTCTGCATCGATCCGCACCAGGCCTTCCTGCGGCGCCGCCTTGTAGAGCCTGTCGATATAAGCACCGGGATGAGCGCGTGCGATGTCCTCGATTGCGCCCATCGGCGCTGTGTCACGTTCCAGCGACTGAAAGCGCTCGTGTTCCAGGACCCGGTCAATTGCCCGCAACCGATCAGGCCGTTCCGGATGGCCAATCGGTGTCAGATGGTCAAGGAAGCACGGATGGGAAATATACAGGGTGGACAAGACGGCTCCGGGGCGGCTCGAAAAGGAGAGGCGAGAGCTGCCAGTGAGCGTCATGACGCAAGGCCTGTCAATGCGTCAGGTCAAACATTGGCGAATGGTGAGAGCGGGTCTTCCGCAAGCATGCGCCTGGAAAAAGGCAAAGAAAAAAGGACCTGGCCGCAAGGCCAAGTCCTCTGGAAGGTGCGAGCATCGCTATGCTCGAGGGGAGGTCCGCTGCATCACCCGTCTAACTATTGAATACGTGATTCCGTCGCGGAACGTCGAGCGGATTACCGTAACGTACGCCGGCAAAACTGTGAATAAGCGGGCCCTGCAGATAATATCAAGGGCATAATTTTTGATGTAACTTGATTTGTATACGTAAGTTTACAAGCGGCTCACAATAAAAATTCTATAAAAATCCATGTAAGAATTAGGAAACTGGTAGCTCTTTCAAATATTTATAAAAATATAACGTTGATGCTGCAAATTTAACTTTAGGATATGCTTCATTTTTTTCGAATACAGTTGATCATGATGGTGCGATTTTCGCTTGTTTGGGACAGGAGGCGCACCGCCATACAGGATGTCCGATCCGGATCACTTGCAAAGTCTTCTCAGGATCGCCAGACGCAAGGAGCATACAATGCGGAATATGTTGCGGGTGAGTGTGAGCTTCTTTCTGGTGTCTGCCGCATGTTTGACGGCCAATGCAGCCGAGATCAAAATTCTCGCCGGTGACCTGCCGCCGATGATGAATGCGGACGGCACGGGCCGCGAAGCCGAAATCATCAAGACGACCCTGGAGCGCTGTGGCCATACGGTGAAATTCGAAGTCCAGCCGTTCACGCGCCACTGGGCCAGCTTCAAGGACGGTGCCGGCGACGCCGTAACAACCATTCCTCCCGGCTTGCCGCTGCCCGGCACACCGACGTCCCAGTATATCGCCTATCAGAATGGCGTTGCGTTCCTGGCCTCGCGTCCGCAGCCGTTCGAGACCCTTGTCGACCTGAACGGCAACAGCGTTGTGGCCTTCAAGGGCGCTGCTGAAATCATTCCAGGCTTCGGTGACGCCAGCAAGGGCTTCTCCGAGTATCGCGAAATGGCAGACCAGATCACCCAGAACAAGCTCGTGTTTGGCGGGCGGGCGGCGGCGGCCGTTGGGGACGGCATGATCTTTGCCGAATACAGCCGGCAGCTGCAGGAAAGCAGGGAAACGCTGCCGTTCGATCCGAACCAGCCTGTCCGGTTCAATGCGCTGTTCGAGCCGTCGCCCTACGTCATGCAGTTCCGCGACCCGGCCCATGCGGCCGACTTTGACCGCTGCTTCAAGGAAGCAGAAGCGGACGGCACCATCGCCAAAATTAACAAGGCCTGGGTCGACAAGTACCGCGACACTCTTGGCTCGTCCTACCTGAACTACTGATATCGAAGGCCTGTGCCGGGATCAGCTGCGCGGCGCGGCGGCCCGGCGCAGGCGGTCATTGATCGCTTCGCCCAGATCCTTTTCCGGGACCGGCTGCACCGCGATAGTCGCTGCGCCCGAGCGGTCGAGAACCCGCAGGCCCTTGAACAGATTGGCTGCGGCTTCTGCAAGGTTTCCTGCGACGGACAAGTTGAACACTTCAACCGCATGGCCAGCGTTCTCCGGTGGCACGGATCCGAAAGCAAGCAAGGCCTCGCCGGGCTGCACGTCTCTGGCGTCAAGGCGCACGCGTGCGCCGGGGGCATAATGCGATGTCATCATGCCCGGAGCCATCGGAGCGGCGTCGTCAGCTTCCGCAACGACCAGCTTTTCACCAAGGACGGCTTCAATTGCAGCTCGTGGCAGGCCGCCGGGACGAAGCAGTGTCGGGCGCGGACCCGCCAGGCTGACAATGGTGGACTCCAGTCCGATCGGGCAGGGGCCCGCGTCAATCACATGCGCAACCTTGTCTGCAAGGTCACCGATGACGTCATCGGCCGTGGTGGGGCTGATCTTTCCGGACAGATTGGCGCTCGGTGCCGCCAGCGGCCGCCCGCTGGCCTCGGCCAGCCAGCGCATCACGGGGGCGTCGGGGACCCGCAACGCCAGTGTCTCCAGTCCGGCTGTCACCAGATCCGCAATCGGGGAGCCTTCCTGGCGTAGCACCACGAGCGTCAGCGGGCCCGGCCAGAAAGCGTTGGCCAAACTCAGGGCGCGCGCGTCGAAGATGCCGTGGCGCCGGGCAGCCTCAAGGCTCTCGACATGCGAGATCAGCGGGTTGAAGCTCGGCCGACCTTTCGCAGCATAGATGCCCGCACAGGCAATCCCATTGGTGGCATCGGCTGCCAGACCATAGACAGTCTCGGTCGGCACCCCGACCAATGCCCCGGCAACCAGTGCGTCGGCAACCGGCTGCAGCACCCCGGAGGTCATCCATGCGGTGGACTTCAAATCCACGGACCAGCGTTGCATTGTGGTGCTCATCCCGGCCTCATCGAAGGCAGGCTCTGCCCGGAGCAAAGGCTGCCGATGGGTAATGGTATTGACGTTTACGTAAACGTCTGTACGTTCACCTGCAATCAAGAACGTTGCGCGGCGTTTTGGGGGCTAGGCCCGCTGCCGTCAAGCGGCAAGCGCTCGCGCAAGAGGGAGAAACCGATGTATCGCGCGCCTCTGTCTGAAATTGCCTTCACCCTGAACCATGTCGCCGGGCTGCAGGAGCTTCGTGCACTGCCTGGCATGGACGAACTCTCTGACGATCTCGTCGAGGCAATCCTGACCGAGGCAGGGCGCTTCACGGCCGAGGAGATCGCCCCGCTCAACGCCATGTCCGACAAGACCGGCACACCGTTCAAGGACGGCAAGGTCACGATCCCGCAGGCCTGGACCGATCTTTATCACAAGTGGATCGAAGGTGGCTGGAACGGGCTTGCCGCCGATCCGGCCCATGGCGGACAGGGCCTACCCTTGATGCTCTATATCGCGACCCTGGAAATGTGGAACTCGGGTTCCATGGCCTTTGCTATTTGCCCGACGCTGACGGTCGGCGCCATCGAAGCGCTGGAAAAGCACGCCAGCGAGGACCTGAAGGCCACTTATCTCGAAAAGCTCGTGTCCGGCGAATGGACCGGCACGATGAACCTCACCGAACCGCAGGCTGGTTCCGACCTCAATGCCCTGAAGGCACGTGCGGAGCGCAATCCTGACGGCACCTACCGCATCTTCGGACAGAAGATCTATATCACCTATGGCGAGCACGAGATGACGGACAATATCGTCCATCTCGTGCTGGCTCGCCTGCCGGATGCGCCGGCGGGAACGCGCGGCATCTCGCTGTTTCTGGTGCCGAAGTTCCTGGTCAATCCGGATGGCAGCCTTGGCGCGCGCAATGACGTGCGCTGCGCCGGCGTTGAACACAAGATGGGCATCCACGGATCGCCGACCTGCACCATGATCTATGGCGATGAGGGCGGGGCAACCGGCTGGTTGATCGGCGAGGAAAACCGTGGCCTTGCTTGCATGTTCACGATGATGAACAACGCCCGGCTTGCAGTGGGCGTGCAGGGGTTGGGTGTCTCTGAACGGGCCTACCAGAAGGCGCTGTCCTATGCTCTGGACCGTCGTCAAGGCAAGGCACCCGGCGACACGGGCGATGGCATGAGCCCGATTGCCCTGCATCCGGACGTCAAGCGAATGTTGCTCGGCATGCAGGCCCGCACCCAGGTAGCTCGGGCGATCTGCTACGCCTGCGCCCACGCGATTGACCGCGCGCGCCTTGCCTCGACCGCCGAGGACAAGACTTACTGGAGCGACCGCGCTGGGCTGCTGACCCCCATTGCCAAGGCCCTGTCGACCGACTTCGGCGTTGAAAGCGCCTCGCTCGGCGTGCAGATCCACGGCGGCATGGGCTTCATCGAGGAGACCGGCGCGGCACAGCACCTGCGCGATGCCCGCATTGCCCCGATCTACGAAGGCACCAATGGCATTCAGGCCATCGATCTGGTGCAGCGCAAGCTGCCACTGTCCGGCGGCGCGCATGTGAAGGGCTTCCTCGAAGACCTGTCGGCCATTGCGTCCGATGCAAAGGCGCATGGGGACGCCGGCGTCGCAGTCCTGGCCAAGCCACTGGAGACCGCGATTGCCGACCTCACCGAGGCGACCGGCTGGATGCAGCAGGCACTGGCGGATGGTCGCATCGCCGAGGCGCAGGCCGGCGCAACGCCCTATCTGCGCCTGGCCGGACTGACGCTTGGAGCCGCGTTGCTCGCCAAGGGTGCGCTGCATCAGGACGTTGATGCAAAGGCAACCGCCCATCGTCGTCTGCTGGCCCAGTTCTTTGCCGATACGATGCTGACCGAGGTCACTGGCCTTGCCCGTGATGTCACCGGTTCGTCGGCCAGCATCCTTGCCTATGACCCGCTGGCCCAGGCGTCCTGAGCGCTCAAGGAGACCCCGAGATGATCCGCATCCACCGCGACGGCGGCGTCAATGTCCTGCGCTTTGACCGCCCCGAGAAGAAAAACGCCATCACCGGCGACATGTACACGGCGCTGGCCGAGGGACTGAGGGCCGGTGACGCTGACAGCGATGTGCGGTGTCATCTGATCTGCGGCAGTCCGGGTGCCTTTACGTCCGGCAATGACATTGCCGACTTCCTGCAACATGCGGGCAAGGGCGACTTTGCCAAGATGCCGGTGCTGCAGTTTCTCGATGCTCTGGCGCGGTCGCAGAAGCCGCTGGTCGCCGCCGTCGACGGCCTGGCCATTGGCGTGGGTGCCACGCTGCTTCTGCATTGCGACATGGTGTTCGCCAGTCCCCGCAGCCTGATCAAGTCGCCGTTCGTGGATCTGGGACTGGTGCCGGAAGCGGGGTCCAGCCTGCTGGCACCGCGCCTGATGGGGCATCCGCGTGCCTTTGAACTGTTGTGTCTTGGAGAAGGGTTCAGCGCCGAAGCAGCGCATGCGGCCGGTCTCGTCAATCACGTGGTGCCTGAGGACGACCTCGAGGCGCGCGCGCTTGCGACAGCACATGCCATCGCGTCCAAGCCGGTGGAGGCGATGCGCCTGTCGCGGGATCTGCTGCGCGGCGACCGGACCGATCTGCTTCAGCGCATGGACGAGGAGGCGAAGCTTTTTGCGTCGCGTCTGTCCTCTGCGGAGGCGATCACTGCCTTTACAGCGTTCATGTCCAAGGGCCGTGGCTGAATTCGGTCTGATCCGAAAATGGAAAGCCTGGCACGGCCTACGCCGCGACAGGCTCAGATTGCAGACAACCCCTCGATTGTCATCCCGGACGAGAGCGAAGCGGAGATCCGGGACCGGCGAGCCAGGGTCTCTCCGGGTTTAACGGAACAAAAGATAGAAGCCTCGACTCTCCGGTCCCGGCTCGGCGCTGCGCTTGGCCGGATGACGGCGGTGAGGTCGAGGTTTGTCATCAAGCTCAGCCTGTCACGGCCTACGCCGCGACAGGGTGAACTGTGTATGGAGCCTCGTGCTCAGTCGAATTCGGGTCCGCGCGCCGGATAGGGCGTGATTTCCTTCCAGGCCTTCATCAAGGTGGCGAGTTCCTCATCGCCGTGTGGCGGGAGTACGATCTCGAGCCTTACCAACAGATCGCCGTGACCGCCGGCCTTGGTCGGAAGGCCCTTGCCCTTCAGTCGCATGACCTTGCCACTGCTGGAGCCGGCCGGGATGGTGAGATTGACGGCGCCATCAAGCGTCGGCGTGCGGATCTTGGCCCCCAGCACGGCTTCATAGAGGGTCAGTGGCAGATCGAGATGCAGATCCGACGCCTTGACCTCGAACAGCTTGTGGGGGCGCAGGCGGATTTCAACCACCACGTCACCCGCTGGGCCGCCATTGAGGCCAGGGTGGCCCTGGCCACGCAGGCGGATCTTGTCCCCTTCTTCGGTGCCGGCCGGGGTTCTCATGTCGACGCTCTTGCCGGAGGGCAGCGTCACGCGCGCCTTGCCGTCGCGGGCCAATTCCTCGAGCGTGACTGCAAGCGTGATGTCGACCGTCTTGCCGGGCTGTGGCATGGACGAGCGCCCCGTGCCCGCGCTGCCGGCCCCTGCGGCCCCGGGCCCGCGACGGGCGCCGAACCCACCGAGGATGTCATTCAGGATATCATCAAAGCCACCGCCTGCCGCACCGCCCGTCGGTCCGCCCGAGGCGCGGAAGCCGCGTGTGCTTCCGGCTTCGCGGAACGGATCGAAGTCTGAAAAGCCTTCGAAGCCGTGCGCCTGGAACTTCGGCTTGCCATCAGCATCGATTTCGCCGCGGTCGAACTTGGGCCGTTTGTCCTTGTCGCCGAGGATCTCATAGGCCTGATTGATTTCGGAAAACCGGGACTGAGCCTCCGGATTGTTGGCATTCTGATCCGGATGGTACTGTTTTGCGAGCTTGCGGAAGGCTCGCTTGATGTCCTGTTCGGTCGCCGACTTGGGTACGCCAAGCACGGAGTAGGGATCGCGCATGTGTGGTCCGCTGTTGGGGCAGGTGCGCCGGGGGTCGGCGCAGGCGTCTGCCGGTCATACTATCGTGCCTGGAATATATGATGCGAGAAGCCGTTGTGCCAGATCAGGCTTGTCCCGGACTGGTGCAATTCCCGCTGCGTCAGGTCTTGGCTTCCGCCAGATTGATCACCGCCATTTGCTGGCGCGCATCGCGGCAGGCATTGCCGTCATAGGCCCGGACACCCTGGATGGTGTTGGCGGTGGTGCGGAAGGCGACACAGCCAAGCAGGTCCCGTCCTTCCGGGGTGAGCGCGATGATCGTGCCCGAATTGCCGCTCGCCGGATTGAGCCAGGGGACATTGATCGCGTTGCCTGACGCTGGTGCGCTGGCAATGGCGAGGGCGATCAACTGCCGGTCTGTCGCATCGATGTCGGACGAAGGTGCCTGGGAACCGGTGCCGGACGGGTCCGTGGCCAGCCCGCTGCCTGCACTGTTGATGGAGCCTGTGACATCACTCATGTCGACCACATCGCTGGTCGCAAGTGGCCCGCTAATCTGGGCGCAGGCTCCAAGACCAATGTTGACCGACAAAAACGTCGCAAGCAGCCCGAGACGCTTGGAAAGCAATCCCGGATATGGAAGGTTACGCATCACCTAGGGCCCTTCTCACCCGGATCACGCCGCCCCGACGGCCACCGGATACCCCACCCAGACCAGCCGACAGAGCCAATGACCCAGAGTGATGACACTTCCTCAAAAGACTTAACAAACGGTGATTTCACGGAAGTAGCGGAGCCATTTGAGCTTTTTGCCAAATGGCTTGCCGATGCCGAGCCCAAGGAGATCAACGACGCCAACGCGGTGGCTCTTGCCACGGTTGATCCGGACGGGCTGCCGAACGTCCGGATGGTGCTGCTGAAGGGCTTCGATGAACGAGGCTTCGTCTTCTATACCAACCTGGAAAGTGCAAAGGGCCGTGAACTGCTGTCGGCCCGCAAGGCCGCGCTGTGCTTCCATTGGAAGTCGCTGCGCCGGCAGGTCCGGGTGCGCGGACTGGTCGACCTCGTCAGCGATGCGGAGGCGGATGAGTATTATCAGTCGCGCGCCCGAGGCAGTCGCATCGGTGCCTGGGCGTCGAAGCAGTCACGCCCGCTCGAAAGCCGATTTGCGCTGGAAAAGGAAGTGGCGCGCTACACGGCCAAGTTCGGCATTGGCGACATTCCGCGTCCCGACCACTGGACCGGCCTCAGGATCACGCCGCTGGAGATCGAGTTCTGGCACGATCGCCCGTTCCGGCTGCATGACCGGGTCCGCTTTACCCGCCCGAGCGGGGATGACGCCTGGGACAAGGCGCGCCTCTATCCCTGACAACCCGGCCGAAGCTGCTCGGTCCCTGCGGTCTCAGAGCAGTTTCTTCATGCGGAAATAGAGGAAGGTAAGGCCGACCGAGACCACCATCAGGCCGAGCGAATAGGGATAGCCATACTCCCACTTCAGCTCGGGCATGCCCTCGAAGTTCATGCCGTAGATCGAGGCGATCAGGGTCGGCGGCATGAAGATGACGGCAAGAACCGAGAAGATCTTGATGATCTGGTTCTGCTCCAGATTGACGAGGCCGACAGTCGCGTCCAGCAGGAAGCTCAGTTTGGTGTCGAGTGCGTCGGCATGTTCCTTGATCGACTGGATGTCACGGCCGTAGGTCTTGCAGGCGGCGGTCTGTTCATCGGTCAGGCCGACCCGCTGCGCCCTGCTGGCAAGAAACAGGAACAGGCGCAGCAGGCTGGCGCAGACGTCATGCATGCGGGCAACCTGCAGGCCGATGCGGCCTTGCATGCGGATTGCGGCGCGATAGGTGTCAGCCTTGCGTGAACTCAGCCCTTCCTCGAACACCTTGACCGACATCTTGTCGAAGGAATCTGACGCTTCCTCCAGCACATCGGCGCAGCGATCGATGATGATGTCGAGCATCACGAAAAGAACCCCCGGTCCATTGCGAGGAATGGTGGGATCACTTTGCACTTTGCGGGAACAATTGACGATCGACTGCGGCTCACCATAGCGCACGGTGACCAGGCGCTTGGCGCTGAGGACGAAGGTGACGGAGGAGAGCTTTGGGTCCGGCGTGCGCGCTGCCATCGGCAGCAGGCCTGTCATGACAATGGCCCCTGGCTCGTCATAAAGCCGCTCGGATGTCTCGATGGAAGCGATTTCCTCGCGGGTCGGGATCTCGGCCCCCATCATGTGCTCGGCGGCAAGCTGTTCCTCGTGGGTCGGGTTGAACAGGTCGATCCAGACCGCCGTCATCGGAATGTTGCCGCCGGAGGGAACCTCTGATCGGGCAAAGCCGTTTGTGGTCGGCGTATAGACGATGATCATGTCCCTGGCTCCGCCGGCAATATCAACTTGCCGGACCATGCCATGGGAACAGACTTCCGCCAAGCCGAAGTTATTGATTTGTCAGCAAAGTAAAGGGAGGGGCTGTTGGCGCGCAGCCCTCCGGCGCAGGCAGCGGACTGCCTGGCGCCGGGGCAGTTGCAAGGCCGGTTAGCGCTTGGCGGTCCCGGCAGACTTCACGCACATGGCAGCCGATACGGCCTGAATAGCGACAGGCTTGTATTGTTGCACGAGGTTCGGGGCAGTCTCTGGTTTCTTCTCGGTTGCGCTCGACATGAACGAATATCCGGTTAGGGGGCGTTGACAGGAGAACTGCTGCGCTTCGATTGCGGCGGCCTTATGGCCAGCGCTTCGGGCGCGTGTTTCTTTTGCAGTGCAAACTACTGAAAATTAACACGGATCCCAAGCTTCACACGGTAGAGGTGACGCTTGGTTAACTCATACTCTCAAGCAAAGCCGGCGAAAAGAGTGAAACAGCGACATCGGCTTGAACTTTCGTGACAGAACGTCTCCGTTGCGTGACCAGCGGCACGTTCCCGGGCGCTTGAACAATTCATGTGTCCATTCGTGGTCTTGTCTTGCCGGAGTTCCGCCGGTTCTTTGCAAAGGGCATCGTCATGTGGATCGAGGCGCCAAATGGCCGCGCAAGGAGCAGTATCCACGAGCTTGTGTTGTTCTCAGCCCTGTTGACGCGGCGAATCGTCTGCATGGGCTTGCGCAATTGCAATGGGCGTGGCTGTTTCCCTTACCCGGCGGATGAATCGTCGGTGCCTGACGTCACCGGAGCCGTGGCCGCTCTCAAGCGCCCAAAGCCGGTCCGTGGCAGCAGGGAACACGAAGACGATGCGGCGGCCGGTCACAGGACCCGCCGCCCCGGAGACGGTTCATGAGTGCACGCCCGCAGACGGCGATCAAGGCGATCCTCTTTGACAAGGATGGCACCCTCATCGATTTCCAGCAAACCTGGTCACCTGCATTCGGTCGCCTGCTCGAGACAATGGCCGAAGGTGATGTTGTCCTGAAAGGGGAACTTGCCCGCATCAGCGGTTTCGACCTGAAAGAAGGGCTGTTCGACCCGAACTCGCCCTTTGTCGCTGGCGCAAATGATACCGTGCTGGATGAGTGGGCCCGCGTGCTCGGCGTGTCGGACACCCGGGCGTTGCTGATGGAGATGGAAGCACATCTCTTCCGCTTTGGCCTTGAAAGCCTTGCCCCGTTTGCAACGCTCGAACCCACGATCCGCACGTTGCACGCAGCCGGCTATGTCCTCGGCATCGCGACCAATGATACGGAAGCCGCCGCCCGCGCCCAGATGGAAGCGCTCGGCCTCAGCGACTGCTTTGCCCATGTCTTCGGCTATGACAGTGGCCATGGCCCGAAGCCTGAGCCGGGCATGATCCTGGCCTTCAGCCGGGAGACCGGCCTGGCGCCGCATGAGATCGCCCTGGTCGGCGACAGCCTGCACGACATGCACGCTGGCCGAAATGCCGGTGTGCGCCGCGTTGCCGTCACAACCGGCACTGTAGGCGCGTCTGTTCTGGCGCCACATGCCGACCATGTTTTTGATGGTCTTGATGATCTTCTCGACTGGCTTGATCGAATGGAAGCCTGATCCGCCGGCCCTTCTGTCTGGTATTTGCCCAACGTTCGGCTAGGATGCGCCCTTGCAGGCTCAGGCAGCCGGAGGGGGCCGATTGCGCAAGAGATATCCAGTCCGCCGTTCCGAACTGGCACGTGCCGCCCGCTTCATCGCGGCGCTTGGCATGCCGACTTTGCTGGCGGGCGTTCTGGCCCATCGGGCCGGCGTTATTGGCGCGCAGGACCTGGCCAATACGCTTCTGGCTGCCGTCGTTCTCGGCCTCACCGGTGTCGCGATGAGTTGCATCGCGATTACGAACTGGTGGAACAGGGGGGGGATCGGTGTTGCCGATGCCGTCCGTGGCCTGTTCTATGGTCTGATCATGCTTGCTCCTGCAGGCGCTGTGCTGGCCGCCACCGCAGCATTTCCGCCGCTGACCGATGTCAGCACCGATCTGCGTGATCCGCCTTCGTTTGCAGGCGAGCGTGCGACCCAAAGCGCCGCCGCCGCCGTCCGCGAAGAACTGCAGCGTGTTGCCTATCCGGATATCGTCTCCCGGCGCTTCCGCATCAGTCCGTCAGATCTGCATGCGGCGGTCCTCAAGGTCATTGAAAAGGAACGATGGACTGTCCTTGCCGAACTGCCGCCGGACATGCGGGACGCGCCGACCCTGATTGAAGCCAAGACACATGTGCCGGTGGTGGCAATTGCGAGCGACCTGACCATCCGGGTTCGCCCGGACCGCACAGGCGCATTGCTTGATGTCAGGGCGCGGAGTGAATTGCCGACCCATGATCTCGGGCTTAACGCCTGGCGCATTCGCGGGTTTTACCGGGCTCTCGACGAGACCTTGACCGAAGCCTATGGCGACATCGCAAAGCTCACAGTGACGGCGGAGGAGGCGGCTGCCACTGTGGTGGAAGAACTGCCTTTGCTCACCGGAGAGCCGCAGTCCGCTGGAGCAGGAGCCGTGCCCTTGCCGTCGATGAAGCCGGCGGCAGTGCCGCCAGTCCCTGGGGCCCTGCCTGGTGAGTTCGACGAGATTTACGAGGAAGACCTGCCGCAGGGGTGACTGAGGCGTCATTCGGCTCTGATGTAGTGGTCCGACAGACCGCCGTCGTGGCCAGGTTGAACCAGACCCAGTGCGATCAGGCGCTCCAGTTGTGCAAGCACCGACAGGGCCGCTGCGCCCTTCAGGGATGACTCAAGGCCGACATAGACAGCATCCACGATCTGCGGAACCGACAGGGGAACGTCGCCAAGGACGGCAAGGACTGCGGCCTCCCGCCGAAGCCTGTGGTCTTTCAGGGCTGCCACATAGTCATGCGCCGCGCGCAGCATGGTGCCATGTCCGGGAAGGTAGGTTGCCTCGGGGCGCTGCAGCAGGACATCGAGTGACTCCAGATAGTCCTGCATCGATCCGTCCGGTGGTGCAACGATGGATGTCGACCAGGCCATGACGTGATCAGCGGAGAACAGGACATTCTCGTCCGGAAGGGCAAAGGCAAGGTGGTTTGCCGTGTGTCCTGGCGTTGCAACGGCGACGAACCGCCCGGAGGCAAGATGCAGTTCCGCCCCGTCGGCAAGTTCCTCATCCGCCCGGAACTCCCGGTCAGAACTGGCATCAAGCGGATTGATTTCCCCCAGTGCCAGATCGCGGGCGCTGTGATGCGGTCTGCAGCCGATGATCTTTGCTCCGGTGCGATGCGCCAGGGGGCGGGCAGCCGGTGAATGATCCTTGTGCGTGTGGCTGACGAGGATCGCGCTGATTCGCGCACCGCCGGCTGCCCGGAGAATAGCCGCGATGTGGGCGTCATCGTCAGGGCCTGGGTCGATTACGGCAAGATCCTGTGTTCCCACGAGATAGGTGTTGGTGCCGTGAAAGGTGAAGGGGCCGGGATTGGCTGCGGTCAGCCGCCGGATGCCAGGCAGAACCTCAACAGCCGTGCCATAGGCGGGATCGAAATGAAGGTCGTGGACGAGCCTGGGCATCTGGGTCACTCCGGGGCGAAACGAGGCTGCCGACAACCGGAAAACCCGGTTGCCGGCCTGCGCCATTGCCGAACTGCCGTGAATCGGTAATGTGCCTTGGTTAGGTTCGGGGCCTTGAAGACGCGCCCGTCTGGCGGGCCCGTGAACACGAAACCGGCGGCAATAGACCATGTCCAATCCCGAGCAGTCCATATCCCTTGAAGTCGTGTTACCGCTCGCCCGGCCACAAGCCTTTGAACTGGTGGTTGAGCGGTTCGCGGCCTGGTGGCCACGCGAATACACGTTTCTGGGTGACAGCCTCGATGATATCGGCATCGATCCCCACCTCGGCGGCCAATGCTACGAGCAGGACCGGGGCGGGACACGCATCGTCTGGGGCACCGTGCTGTCAATCGAGCAACCGCTGTATCTGCGCCTCGCCTGGCAGATTACGCCGGACCGCCAGACCATTGCCGATCCTGCGGCGGCCAGTCGCGTGATGATGTCCTTCCGCGAAGCAGGCGAGGCAACGCGGCTGGAACTGGTTCATACGGACTTCATCCGTCACGGCGAAAGTGCGGACAAGTACCGGGCCCAGATGGCCTCACCGGCCGGTTGGCCGCTTTGCCTTGCCAGGTTGGCGGCGATGGCCAGGCGGCGCTGAGTCCAGACGCAGGATTTGGTGAGCCACCTTATTGCGCGCGTGTGGATTGACGGGGCAATTGTCGCGCAACTGACATCTGCGCTGTGTTATTTGGCCGGTTCAGTTTTGCACCAGTCTCAAGAGCCGGGAGGAGGCGCCGGAGAGTGCCATGGCCGACAATACCGAAGTGACCGAACCTGCGCCGCGTAGCGGTCCTGTGGCGTCTCCCTTGCGCAGAGTTCTCGATGTAAAGTGGCTGCTGTTTGCTGTCCTGCTGTTGATGGGGCTTGCCGTCGCCGTTTATGGGGTGCCGGTTCCCGCTGTGCTCGCCGCTGCGGCACTGCTCCTGGTCATTGTCCTTGTCACGCCACGCCCCGGACTGCTGCCACCTGCAATCCTGCTGGATGACCGCCGCGAGCAAAGGCGCCTGTGGCCAGGCACCGGAATGAAGGTGACGGTGGATGCGCTGTCGATGCCCTGTTTCCTGGTCGATGGGCGCGGGATCACCCGCTATGTCAACACTGTGGCTCGGGCCCGCTACAGCGGCGTCAGGCCCGGAGATCCGGTGTCGTTCGGCCTGCGCGCGCCGTCGCTGCTCGAGGCCTTCGACCGGGCCCGCACCAACGGCACGGTGGAGCGGATCGAGTGGGCCGAAAAGGTGCCGACGGAATCCTGGTTCGAGGCCAGCATTGCACCGATCCACATGCCTGCGGCCAATGGCGCGACCGCAACCGGCGGCAATCCGGATTTCCTTCTGGTTGCCATCCGGGATCTGACCGAACAGCGCCGGCTTGAGCGGATGCGCACGGATTTCGTCGCCAACGCCAGCCATGAACTGCGCACACCGCTGGCCTCCCTGACCGGCTTCATCGAGACGCTGCAGGGACCGGCCAAGGAAGATGCAGTGGCGCGGGAACGGTTTCTGGCCATCATGCTTGATCAGGCCAACCGGATGCGCCGGCTGATCGACGATATTCTCTCCCTGTCGCGGATCGAGCTCAAAGCCCATGTCCGGCCGGAAACGCAGGTCGACCTGGCCGAGATCGTCCGGCACACGATGGATGCCCTTTCGCCGCTGGCACGGGAACTGGATCTCGAGATCGGCCTGACGGCTCCTGCCGGTGAAGTTCTCGTGCGCGGGGATCGCGACGAACTCATCCAGGTTGCCGAGAACCTGATCGAGAATGGGTTGAAATACGGCAGCATCGGCAAGCGGATCGATATCTCGATCGAGACGGGCAAGCCGAGCGGCTGGTGTCTGGCGGTGAAGGATTACGGCGAAGGCATCGCGCCTGAACACCTGCCCCGTCTGACGGAGCGGTTCTACCGGGTCGATGTCGCATCGAGCCGGGCAATGAAGGGCACCGGCCTGGGGCTCGCCATCGTCAAGCATATCCTGACCCGGCACAGGGCGCGGCTGGATATTGACAGCCGACCAGGCGAAGGGGCCCGGTTTGCTGTTACCTTTCCAGAACCTGTGCCGCCGGCGGACAGACCGTCGGGTCGCATTGCCGGCTAAGAGAAGCGCGCCGCTTTGTCACATTAGTCTCAACGAGTTGCGATATCTGTCTGGCAAGGGCAATGGCAGACAGGAGTGTGGGGTGTACGCTGCTGGTATCAAACTCGGACTTGTTGGGATTCTGGGGCTTTGCGGGATGGCATCGGCTGCTGCCTTCGAACGTCAACAACTCCAGATCGTCGGGTCCTCGACGGTGTTTCCGTTCTCGAAGACGGTCGCAGAACGCATCGGCATGTCGGGCAAGATCATGATGCCGATTGTGGAATCGACCGGAACCGGCGGCGGGATGGAGATATTCTGTGCCGGAACCGGCCCACAGACTCCGGACATTACCAACGCGTCACGGGCGATAAAGGCTTCTGAAGCCAAGTTCTGTGCCGCCAACGGCGTCACCGCAGCCGAACTGAAGATCGGCTATGACGGCATCGTTGTTGCCAATTACAAGGATGCGCCGGATTTCAACCTGACACTTCGGCAGATCTTCCTGTCGCTGGCGGCCAAGGTGCCGGTTGATGGCACGCTGGTGGACAATCCCTACCGGACATGGTCGCAGATTGATCCAGCCCTTCCCGACAGCCCGATCGAGGTTCTAGGCCCCCCGCCAACGTCTGGAACCCGCGACGCCTTCGTGGAAATGGCCATGGAAGGCGGCTGTGCGCTGATTGAAGACGCCGCGAAACTTGGTCTCAAGGGCAAGGCCTGCCATGCAATCCGGGAAGACGGGGCGTTTCTCGACACGGGCGAGAATGATGACCTGATCGTGCAGTTTCTCGATGCCAATCCCAAGGCGCTCGGTATTTTCGGGTTCTCGTTCCTGAACAAGAATACGAGCCACCTCAAGGGAGCGTTGATCCAGGGCATTGAGCCGGACTTCGCCAATATCGCCAATGGCAGTTATCCGCTGGCCCGCCCGCTGTTCATCTATGTCAAACTGGAGCATGTCGGCAATGTCCCCGCCATTGCGGACTATGTGTCCGAATTGACGCGGGAAGAGGCCTGGGGGCCATCCGGTTACCTGAAGGAGAAAGGCCTCATCCCGCTTCCCGACGCGGAGCGGAACGAGCAGCGCATCCGTATCGCCCCCGTCCTTGCCGGAAATTGATACAGGGCGGCGGTTGTTTCAGCTTTTGGCATACGCAATCTGGACAGGGTCCGGATGGTTTCCGTCTCGGCACAAAAGCGTCATACAGACGACTGGATCCGTGCGGCTTGAAGCAGAAAACCAAATAAATCCAATTAATTGTAGTGTCATGAAATTGATATGCAAGTGTCATACGAGTCACATCACGCCGACCTATGGTCCGCCCATCGCCTAGGTTCTTAACAGGATCTGGTGGTGATCTAGAAACCTTGACATTCGAAGGGAGTGGTCAAGTGAAGTTTAAGTCTCTCGTTAGCGTGGCGGCCATCGCGGTTGCTGCTACTGCCGTTGCTGGTGTCGCTCAGGCCCGCGACCAGGTCCAGATCGCTGGTTCCTCCACCGTTCTCCCCTACGCCTCGATCGTTGCTGAAGCGTTCGGCGAAAACACTGACTTCCCGACCCCGGTCGTGGAATCCGGCGGTTCGGGTGCTGGCCGTAAGAAGCTGTGCGAAGGCGTTGGTGAGAACACCATCGACATCGCCAACTCGTCCAGCCGTATCAGCAAGTCTGACATCGAGCTGTGCGCCAAGAACGGCGTGACGGACATCATGGAAGTCCGCTTCGGCTATGACGGCATCGTCTTCGCTTCGGACATCAAGGGTAACAAGTTCGAGTTCACCCCGGCTGACTGGCACTCCGCTCTGGCCGCTCAGGTCTTGGTAGATGGCAAGCTCGTTGCCAACCCGAACAAGAAGTGGAGCGACGTCCGCGCCGACCTGCCGGCTCAGGACATCCTCGCCTTCATCCCGGGCACCAAGCACGGCACCCGCGAAGTGTTCGACGAAAAGGTTCTGCACGCTGGCTGCAAGGCCAATGGCGTTGAAGAAGCTCTGATCGCTGCCGCCAACGGCGACAAGGCCGCTGCCAAGGGCTGCATGGCACTTCGTACCGATGGCGTCTCCATCGACATCGACGGTGACTACACCGAGACCCTGGCTCGCGTTGCTGCCAACCAGCAGGGCATCGGCGTGTTCGGCCTGTCGTTCTACCAGAACAACACCGACAAGCTCCAGGTCGCAACCATGGGCGGCGTTCTGCCGAGCGTCGAGACCATTGCCAAGGGTGAGTACCCGGTCTCGCGTCCGCTGTATTTCTACGTCAAGAAGGCGCACATCGGCGTCATCCCGGGCCTGAAGGAATACGTCGAGTTCTTCATGTCTGACGACATCGCTGGCCCGAATGGCCCGCTCGCTCAGTATGGCCTCGTTTCCGACCCGGAACTGGCTGCGACCCAGAAGGCAGTTGCCGACGAAGTCGTGATGGGCCCGCTCAACTAAGCGGACCTGGCGTACCGAAAGTCCAGGGTGGCGCTGAAGCGCCACCCATTTTCTCATGGATTGGATAGCCAATGAGCCTCGGCGCCCTTCTTCTCATCGTTATCGTGCTGGCCATTCTCGGGGCTGTTGCTGGTCGCAGACGCGCTCTCGGGCTCGTCGGCGGTGACAAGCGGGCATTGCACTCGCTGCCCGGGCACTACGGCCAGGTCGTTTTCCTGTTCACTGCAGTTCCGGCCCTGGTGTTGACAGGCCTGTGGCTGTTCCTTGCCCCTCTGCTGATCGAACGGATGTCCTCCGAAAGCCTCGTCGGCTCGATCGTTGCCGATGGCACCGCAATGACGCTGGTGATGACGGATGTCCGCCGCATTGCAGAAGGGCTTGAAGTTCTGTCGGCCAATGGTGCCCTGTCCGAAGCTGATATCAGCCAGATGCGGGCTGATTTCAGCAATGTTCGGAGCCGCATGGCCGAGGCCGGGGTCGCTCTCGGCTCTGATGTCGGGCCGGAGGTGTTTGAGGCTGCCAAAGCCTACCGAGACTATTCCAACACCTCCCGACTGTTCATGACCATTGTGGTCATTGCCGTGGCAATCGGTGGCCTGTTCTGGTCATTGTCCCGGATCAGCAAGGACTATCGCGCTCGCAACGCGTCCGAAAAATTTACCGTCGTCATGTTGATCGCTGCCTCGCTTGTAGCGGTGTTGACGACATTCGGTATCGTGTTTTCACTGGTCTTTGAGACCTACAATTTCTTCCAGATGCACTCGGCCGCAGATTTCTTCTTTGGTCTTGTCTGGAACCCGCAGTTCCGTGGTGGATCCGAACTCGGTATCCTGCCGCTGCTCTGGGGTACGTTCTACGTGTCCCTCGTGGCACTGCTGTTTGCCGTGCCGATCGGGCTGTTCGCTGCGATCTACATGGCGGAATACGCATCCAAGCCGATGCGCTCGGTCGCCAAGCCGCTTCTGGAACTGCTGGCCGGCATTCCGACCATCGTCTACGGTCTGTTTGCGCTGATTACGGTCGGACCTTTCCTGCGCGACTATTTCGCCCAGCCGCTTGGTCTTGGAAACAGCTCCTCGTCGGTTCTGACAGCGGGGATCGTGATGGGGATCATGCTGATCCCGTTCGTGTCATCCTTGTCCGATGACATCATCAACGCTGTTCCGCAGTCGCTCCGGGATGGCGCCTACGGGCTTGGTTCCACGCGTTCCGAGACCATCCGTCAGGTCGTGATGCCAGCCGCTTTGCCAGGCATCGTTGGAGCGATCCTCCTGGCTGCAAGCCGGGCTATCGGCGAGACCATGATCGTTGTCATGGGTGCTGGTGCGGCAGCAAAACTCGGCCTCAACCCTCTCGAGGCCATGACCACCGTCACTGTGAAGATTGTCAGTCAGCTCACCGGCGATACAGAATTCGCCTCGCCTGAGACGTTGGTTGCCTTCGCACTCGGGCTGACCCTTTTCATCTTTACCCTGGGTCTCAACGTGGTGGCGCTTTACATCGTCCGCAAGTATCGGGAGCAATACGAATGACCGATGTCGCCATTTCTCCGACGAAGTCGATCTACAATCCCGACGCGCGCACGCGCCGTCGCAATGCAGCCGAGCAGCGCTTCCGTCTCTATGGCCTGTCGGCAGTTATTGTCGGCCTGGTGGCGCTCGTTATCCTGCTGTGGTCGGTGCTCGCGAGTGGCCTCGGTTCGTTCAGCCAGGCCTTCATCACGATTGATGTGCCCTTGACAGCCAGCGTGCTCGACAAGTCCGGCACACGGGATGTCGAGGAACTCAAGAAGGTCAGTACTGTCGGTTACGGTAATGTGCTCAGGTCTGCTTTGATGGAGCAGCTTGAGCGGGACAAGGTTGACACCGCTGACGTCAATGACAAGGAGATCTTTGATCTTCTGTCAAAGGAAGCGCCTGCGACTTTGCGCAACATGGTCCTGGCCGATCCGTCACTCGTCGGTCAGACGATGAAGTTCAAGACCTATGCGAACGGTCGCGTTGATGGCTATTTCAAGGGGCGCGTAACCCTGGAGAGTGCGAAGCTCGACAGCAACATCACGCCAGGTCAGTTGTTACTTGCCGAGCGGATGCAGGACGCAGGCATTCTGACGAGCGGCTTCAACTGGGACTTCTTCTTCGGACCGGATGCTTCTGATCTTCGTCCGGAAGCTGCGGGTCTCGGGATCGCCTTCATCGGCTCGGCCTATATGATGCTGATCGTTCTCGTCCTGGCTGTTCCGATCGGCGTGGCTGCCTCAATCTATCTCGAGGAATTCGCACCGAAGAACAAGTTCACCGACCTGATCGAGGTGAACATCTCGAATCTGGCGGCGGTTCCGTCGATCGTGTTCGGTATTCTCGGCCTTGCGGTGTTCATCAATTTCATGGGTATGCCGCAATCGGCCTCCCTGGTTGGTGGCCTCGTGCTGACCCTGATGACCCTGCCGACGATCATCATCGCGACCCGCGCGGCCCTGAGAGCTGTGCCGCCGAGCATTCGCGATGCCGCCCTGGGTGTGGGTGCGTCGAAGATGCAGTCGATCTTCCATCACGTGCTGCCGCTGGCTGCCCCTGGCATCCTGACCGGGACGATTATCGGTCTGGCACAGGCGCTCGGCGAAACCGCTCCGCTGTTGCTCATCGGCATGGTGTCGTTCGTCCGAAGCTTCCCGGGTGCCCCGCCTGAAGGCTTCCTTGATCCGGCCGCAGCCCTGCCGGTGCAGGTCTATAACTGGACGCAGCGTGGTGACCCCGCCTTCGTGGAGCGAGCCTCCGGCGCGATTATCGTCCTGCTGATATTCCTTGTTGTCATGAACCTGGTCGCGATCGTCCTGCGTCGCCGCTTTGAACGCCGTTGGTAAGAAGGGGACATCCGATGAACGTTTCTGTAAATCTGGAGAATGATGTGGACCTCGCCCAGCACAAGATCGTCGCGAACAACGTTCAGGTCTATTACGGCGAAAAGCACGCCATCAAGGACGTGAACATCAACATTCAACCGTGTTCCGTAACGGCTTTCATCGGCCCGTCGGGCTGTGGCAAGTCGACATTCCTGCGGACGCTGAACCGCATGAATGACACGATCGACATCTGCCGTGTCGAAGGCAATATCTCCATCGACGGCGAAAACATCTATGATCCGCGCGTTGACCCGGTCCAACTGCGGGCCAAGGTCGGCATGGTGTTCCAGAAGCCGAACCCGTTCCCGAAGTCGATCTATGAAAACGTCGCCTACGGCCCGCGTATTCATGGCCTGACCCGGACCAAGGCCGAACTGGACGAAGTTGTCTCGGCCAGCCTGCAGAAGGCAGGCCTCTGGAACGAGGTGAAGGATCGCCTTGATGAAGGTGGTACGGGCCTGTCCGGTGGCCAGCAGCAGCGCCTCTGCATCGCCCGCGCCATTGCCGTGAGCCCGGAAGTGATCCTGATGGACGAGCCCTGCTCGGCGCTGGATCCGATTGCGACGGCGAAGGTGGAAGAGCTCATCGATGAGTTGCGCGCGAACTACACCATTGTGATCGTGACCCACTCGATGCAGCAGGCCGCCCGCGTGTCCCAGCGCACCGCGTTCTTCCACCTTGGCAATCTTGTCGAGGAAGGCGCAACGCAGGACATCTTCACGAACCCGCAGGACAAGCGTACGCAGGACTATATCACTGGCCGTTTCGGCTGAGTCCTCTGGTCCTCCAACGCGAGAAGGATTTGAACATGTCCGAGCATACCGTCAGTTCCTATGATGAAGAACTGCGCGCGCTGGCCGGCCGGGTCGCCGAGATGGGCGGCCTTGCCGAAGCGCTGGTGAATGACGCCGTGACAGCGCTGCTGTCGCAGGATCTGGAGAAAGCGCACAAGACGATCCTGCAGGACGCCCGTCTCGACGAGTTGCAGCAGGAAATCGAAGCCAAGTTCATCCGCATCGTCGCCCTGCGCCAGCCGATGGGCCAGGACCTGCGCGAGATCATGGCGGCCGGACGTATCGCCAACGACCTTGAGCGCGTCGGCGATCTGGCCAAGAACATCGCCAAGCGCGTCATCGCCATCGATGGCGACTTCAACTCGAAGAAGGCCGCTTTCGGCGTCGAGCACATGGCTGAGCTGGCGCTGAACCAGCTGAAGGCAGTTCTGGATGCCTACACCAGTCACGACGCCGTGGCGGCACAGACCGTTCGCGAACGCGATGACGAGGTGGATGCAATCTACACCTCGCTGTTCCGGGAACTCTTGACATACATGATGGAAGATCCGCGCAAGATCACCCAGTGCGCGCATCTCCTGTTCTGCGCCAAGAACATCGAGCGCATCGGCGATCACGCGACCAACATTGCGGAAAACGTCTACTTCATGGTCACCGGCAACCAGTTGCTGGAAGCCCGCCGCAAGATCGACGAAACCGGCCTTGCCGATCTCGAGAATGCCTGACGCGGGTCCCCGCGTCTGTTTGCTGGAGCGTGTGAATGCCTAAGGTTCTGATCGTTGAAGACGAAGAGCCCTTGAGCCTGTTGTTGCGTTACAACCTGGAAGCTGAAGGTTACTCCGTCGAGTCCTGTGCTCGCGGGGATGAAGCTGAAATCCGGCTGCGCGAAAGCCAGCCGGACCTGCTGCTTCTCGACTGGATGCTGCCGGGCCTGTCGGGCATCGAACTTTGCCGACGTCTACGTGCCCGAGCGGAAACCGAGCGTCTTCCTGTGATCATGCTCACGGCCCGCGGTGAGGAAGCCGAGCGTATCCGTGGTCTTGCGACGGGCGCGGACGACTATGTGGTCAAGCCGTTCTCGATCCCGGAACTGATGGCGCGTGTTCGGGCGATCCTCCGCCGCGCCCGTCCGGAGGTGGTCTCGACCATGCTCCGCGCCGGTGACATCGAGCTGGACCGCGAGACGCATCGGGTCCGCCGCAACGGCAAGGAAATCCATCTCGGCCCGACCGAGTTCCGGTTGCTCGAGTTCCTGATGACCTCGCCTGGCCGCGTCTTTTCCCGTGAGCAATTGCTCGATGGCGTCTGGGGCCATGATGTGTATGTGGACGAGCGGACGGTGGATGTGCACGTCGGCCGTTTGCGCAAGGCCATAAACAGGGGCAAGGTGAAAGACCCGATCCGCACGGTGCGCGGCGCAGGCTACGCCTTCAACGACCAGTTCGCGGTTGCCATCTGATCAACCCGGCCAGTGCCTTGATCCGAGAAAGCCCGTCACGTGCGGGCTTTTTGCTGTGTGCGGCGTTTTTCGCAGGAGATGAAAAAGGCCCGCCGGGCGATCGCTCCGGCGGGCCTTAACCTGGGCGAGGGGACCACAGACTGGTTGGCCCCCTCTGAGATCTGTATCAGGCGCGAGCGAGTTGCTTGCGGTCCTTGTCGCGCCGGCGATCATTGACCGGCTGATAGGCGATGCGGCAGTGATGCGCGCAATAAGGCACGCCAGGATCAGAGTGGCGACCGCAAAAGTAGAAGTCCTGGGTGCTTGGATCGCCAATCGGCCACTTGCAGGTGCGTTCGGTCAGGGTCAGGATTGTTGCCCGCTCGGTGATCGGAACGACTTCTGCCATCGGTTCCACCTGCGGCTCGACGTCGAGCGCGGCTTCTTCCATGGGTTCCATTTTCAAGGCCGTTGCCCCGCGGCTCTGCGCCACCGGTGCCTGTGCCGGACGTGGCGCAGACGGCGCAGCACTTGCGGGTGTGCGGGCCCGCCGCGGCTTCGCCGTCGGCGCAACCGCCTTGGCGCGTCCGGACAGTCCAAGCCGATGCACCTTGCCGATCACCGCATTGCGCGTGATCCCGCCGAGTTCGGCAGCAATCTGGCTCGCGCTCAGGCCATCCGACCAGAGCTTCTTCAGCAGTTCCACGCGTTCGTCAGTCCAGCTCATCCGTCACACCCCGCCGTTTCCGGCTGTAGATTGTAAATTTAGGCAGTAACCAGTTGTTAAGGCGCGCATGCTCCGCGCCCAACGTGGCATATCCAGTATGATTTGGTGATCTACAGCACGAGATGTCGTATCCGACAGACAGGACAGTACAATGGCGGCCAAAAGCGAGGCAAGGAGACGGGGCACATGAACCGGGGACGAAACGACTTTTCCCCAGATAACGCCGCCCCCAGTCCGCGACACTCGGCAGTGGCGGATTCGCGCCAATTGCATTGACAGGCGCAGCGTTGGGCGGTGTATAAACGTCGCTCGTTTCTTGTGCCGCCTGTCACGGGCGGCACAGTCCGTTTTGGCATCCCAATACGTATCCCTGAACCGGAGAGGTTTTCCGGGGCAAGTAGCCCCGACCCCCGCATGAGGAGTTGAGCATATGACGGCGTCGGCACTTTTCGGCACCTACGCTCGGGCGGAACTTGATTTCGTCCGTGGAGAAGGCGTGTGGCTGGAGACGTCGGATGGCCGCCGATTTCTCGACTGTGGTTCAGGTATTGCCGTAAATGCCCTCGGTCATTCACATCCCCATCTTGTCGCTGCCCTGAAAGATCAGGCGGACAAGCTCTGGCATGTCTCCAACCTGTACCAGATGCAGGGTCAGGAGAAGCTGGGACGGCGGCTGACGGAGGCGACTTTCGCAGATCGGGTGTTCTTTACCAACTCCGGCGCCGAGGCGATGGAGGCCTGCTTCAAGACGGCGCGTCGTTTCCATTATGCCAATGGCCATCCGGAACGGATCGACATCATTACCTTCGAAGGCGCCTTCCATGGCCGTACCATCGCGACCATCGCAGCCGGCGGCCAGGCAAAGTACCTTGAAGGCTTCGGGCCGAAGGCTCCCGGGTTCCTGCAGGTTCCCGCTGGCGACCTCGACGCGCTGAAGGCCGTCATCGGTCCGACCACGGCTGCGCTCTGCATCGAGCCGGTGCAGGGGGAGGGCGGCATTCGCGAGATCCCGGCCGAGTTCCTGCGCAAGCTGCGTGAGATCTGCGACGAGGAAGGCATCCTGCTGATCTTCGACGAGATCCAGACGGGCGTTGGACGGACGGGCAAGCTGTTCGCCTATGAATGGTCTGGCATCCATCCGGATCTGATGGGCGTTGCCAAGGGCATTGGCGGCGGTTTCCCCATGGGGGCCTGCCTTGCCACCGAAGCCGCATCCGCCTGTATGGTGCCGGGCACTCACGGCACCACCTTCGGCGGCAATCCGCTGGCGATGGCCGTCGGCAATGCCGTGCTTGACGTGATCCTTGAGCCGGGCTTCCTCGAAGAAGTGCAGCGCAAGTCGCTTCTGTTCAAGCAGCAACTGGCCGCCGTAATCGACGCTTATCCTGAGGTCCTGCAGGAGACACGTGGGCGCGGCCTGATGCTCGGCCTGAAATGCGTGCGTCCGAATACGGAAGTATTGGCCAAGGTCCGTGCCAACGGCTTGCTGGTTGTGCCTGCCGGCGACAACGTGTTGCGCATCCTGCCGCCGCTGACGATCTCCGATGCCGAAATCGGCGAAGCCGTCGCCCGTATTGAAGCCGCCGCCAAGGCCGTCGCGGCAGACGTTGCCGCCGAGAAGGCCGGAGCCTGATACCATGTCCCAGTCCCTGCGTCATTTTCTGGATCTCACCGACTTTGAGGGGGATGAGCTGCGCGCCATCCTGGACCTCGGCCGCAAGCTGAAGCGCGAGCGAAACGGCGTGCGCCGCGGCGAAGGCCCGCTGGCTGGCAAGGTGCTGGCAATGGTGTTCGAGCAGCCCTCGACCCGGACACGCATCTCCTTCGATGTGGGCATGCGCGAGCTGGGCGGTGAGACGCTGATGCTGACCGGTGCCGAGATGCAGCTTGGCCGCGGCGAGACCATCGCCGATACGGCCCGTGTTCTGTCGCGTTTCGTCGATGCGATCATGATCCGGATCCTGAGCGAGAGCGATCTCAAGGAACTGGCCGCCAACGCCACCGTTCCGGTGATCAATGGTCTTACCAAGCGCTCGCATCCGTGCCAGATCATGGCCGATATCATGACCTTCGAGGATCATCGCGGCTCGATCAAAGGCAAGTCGATTGCCTGGACCGGCGACAGCAACAACGTGCTGGCGTCCTGGATCCATGCGGCGCCCCGCCTCGGTTTCGAGATGCGCATTGCGACACCGGCAGAACTGGCCCCGCCAGCTGATCTCGTCGCAGCAGCGCGGGCCAAGGGGGCCTCGATCGTCGTGACCGATGATCCCTTTGAAGCCGTCAAGGGCACAGACTGCATCGTCACCGATTGTTGGGTGTCGATGGGCGATGACGACGAAGAAAGCCGTCACGACCTGCTCAGCGCCTATCAGGTTAACACGCGTCTGATGGCCGAGGCGAAGGCCGACGCGCTGTTCATGCATTGCCTGCCGGCCCATCGCGGCGAGGAAGTCACGTCCGAGGTGATGGATGGGCCGAATTCAGTGGTGTTTGACGAGGCAGAGAACCGGCTGCATGCGCAGAAGGGTATTCTCGCCTGGTGCTTCAACGGCGTTTGAGGGCGGATCCGTGGCATTCGACATTGCAGCATATGGACTGACGCCGGCCGGAGCCGATGCGGTCCGGCCTTTCACGGTTGAGGGGCTGGATGTGCGCGGCCGTGCGGTTGCGCTCGGTCCGATGCTGAACCAGATCCTAGACCGGCACGACTATCCGGCTCCCGTGGCGCGGTTGCTGGGCGAGGCCATCGTCCTGACTGCCTTGCTCGGGACGGCGCTGAAGTTCGACGGGCGTTTCACCTTGCAGACCCAGTCGGATGGCCCGGTCTCGATGCTGGTTGTCGACTTTTCCGGTCCCGATGCGATCCGCGCCTATGCCCGCTTCGATGCCGAGGCGTTCGGACATGGCGCGTCTGCAGAAACCGCTGATCCGGCAACCTTGCTGGGTCGCGGCCATCTTGCAATGACCATCGACCAGGGCAAGCACATGCAGCGCTACCAGGGCATGGTCGAACTGGATGGGATCTCGCTTGAGGAAGTTGCCCGCCGCTATTTTGCGCGTTCGGAGCAGATCCCGACCGAGGTGCGTCTGGCCGTCGGCAAACTGTTCACCCGCCGTGAAGGGCAAGCCCCGGGGGAGGCCTGGACCGCAGGCGGCATTCTCGTGCAGTTCCTGCCGGAAGCGCCGGAGCGCATGAAGCAGGCCGACCTGCATGGTGGTGACATGCCGGAAGGCGCTGAGGCGCATGTCGTCGAGGATGACGACGCCTGGATGGAGGCAAAGAGCCTCGTCACAACTGTCCGAGACGACGAACTGACCGATCCCGAGATCACGGTCGAGCGGCTGCTGTTTCGCCTGTTCCATGAACGGGGCGTGCGCATGTTCGATGCCCAGCCGATCGCTGACCGGTGCCGGTGCACGCGGGAAAAGATCGAGGCGATCCTCGTCAATTTCTCCGAGGAGGAGAAATCCGAGATGGTTGAAGACGGCAAGATCGTCGTGACCTGCGAATTCTGCAGCACCCGCTATGAGTTCAAGGCTGAGGCCGTCTGATTGTTGCGACAGATCGCGACAAATGACTGATTGCCGCTGACCCGTGCCCGTGATTACCGTGACTTGAGGGATAGATCACGGTGCGCGTGCGCCGTTTGCCCGGCAGACCCTGTGTGTGCCTGCAGACGGCCATCAGGTCATCTTCCTTGGTCTGGCAACGCTGTTCGGGTACCCCTGGGCAGATCAACCAGTGTCATGGCTGATCCAGCGCACCTGTTCCCGCTGTATAACGGGAATGAAGGAGGCGCTGCGCGTGCTGCAGGCTGTCGAGACAAAGCGGGACATCAAGGTTCCGGATCAGGACGAAACCCAACTGCCTGTTCCCCGGCCAGGGAGCGGAAGATCTGTCCTTGTATTGAAGGCCCTGCTGCAGTCGGTGCTAGCGTTGGTGGTGCTGGCTGGCGCGGTGATGGGGATGCGGCACTTTGTTCTGACCAAGCCAGAGGTGCCCAAACGCCCGGCTCAGGAACAAAGCTATGCCGTTGAGACCCTTGCCGTTCGGCTGGCCGATCACACCCCTGCCATTCGCCTTTATGGCGAGGTGACCGCCGGGCGCGAGGTTGACCTGCGCTCGTTGGTCGCCGGTGAAATCATTTCCGTCAATCCCGAACTGAAAGCGGGTGGGAGCATCCGGAAGGGCGCTGAGCTTGTCGCTGTTGACCGGTTTGACTTCGAAGGGGCTGTGCGGGAGGCGCGTGCCAATCTCCAGGAAGCAGAGGCCCGGAAGATCGAGATCGAGAGCCGGGTCGCCCTGTCCCGGGACAGCCTGGAGCGGGCCCGTGAGCAACTTGCATTTGCTGAAAGGGACCTGGAGCGGGCCGAACAGCTGCGCCAGAGCGGCTCCGTGACCGAACGGGCGCTCGACGAGCGGCGTCTGCTGGTATCGCAGCGCCGACAAGCCGAGGAACAGGTGCGCAACACCCTGGCGGTTGAAGAAACAGGCATCGAGCAACAGGCAGCGGTCATCCAGCGGCTGCAATGGCGTCTTGAACTGGCCGAGCGCAATCTCGCCAGCACGGTGCTGCTCGCTCCCTTTGATGCTGTCGTGCGCAGTGAAGCTGCCCAGGTCGGGCGGCTGATCAATGTCAATGATGTGGTTGCCTCGCTCTATGCGCGCGACGAGCTGGAGGTGCGCTTCACCCTCTCCGACAATCAGTACGGCCGGCTGATCGCCCAGACTGGCTCACTTGTTGGACGTCCTGTAGAGGTCTCCTGGGTCCTGGGAACCGAGCCGGTCCGGTACCGGGCGAATGTGGACCGGGTTGGGGCCGATGTGGCCCGAACCCGGGGCGGTGTCGATGTCTTTGCCAGGGTGGTGACGCCGGAAGGTGCCGTTCCTCTGCGCCCTGGCGCATTCGTCGAGATTTCTATTCCGGACCGCAGTTATCCTGCGACGGCCCGGGTGCCCGAGACGGCGGTCTATGAAGATGGTCGGATCTATGTGGTCAATGACAGCCGCATGTCTCCGCGCGACGCGCGGATCGAAGCCTATGATCAGGGTTATGTGATTGTTTCCGGCGGGCTGCAGGATGGAGACGTCGTCGTGACGACCCGCATCGCGGGTGGCGGCAGCGGCGTCAAGGTGCGCCCACTCGGCGAAACAGCCGCACCAGATGCGGCCGCAGCACGTCCGCAAGGTTCGGAGGCTACAAATGCGCGCTGATGCGGGAAACTGGGTTGCCGGGTTTGCACGCCATCCGAACGCGGCCAACCTGCTCATGGCCGTGATGCTGATGTTCGGGGTCTTCGGTCTCAGCCAGCTCAACACGCAGTTCTTTCCAACCATCCGTTCGGACCGGATCACGGTCAGCATCGCCTGGCCCGGCGCGTCGGCAGAGGATGTCGAGCGCAATGTGCTTGAAGTGGTGGAACCGGAACTGCGGTTTCTGACGGCTCTGAAGGAAATTGCCGCCTATGCCCGCGAAGGCTCGGGGACGATCACTCTCGAGTTTGAGGAAGGCGCCGACATGCCCAAGGCATTGTCGGACGTCGAACAGGCGGTGGCTTCCATTTCCACCCTGCCGGACGAGGCGGAGGCGCCGGTCGTTTCAGCCTCCACTTTCACTGACGCCGTCGCCACTCTCGCCGTGCGTGGTCCGTTTACCGAGGATGCACTGAAGGTCTATGCCCGCAAGATCCGCGATGATCTTCTGGCCCGGGGTATCGACCGTGTGGACTTCAACGGCTATCGCTCGCCGGAATATCTGATCGAAGTCCCGGAACGCGAATTGCGCCGCCTCGATCTGACGATCTCCGACATTTCCGATCGTATTAGCCAGAACACCGAGGATCTGCCTGCCGGCAATCTCAACGGCGCAATCGAGCGACAGATCCGTGCCGTGGCTGAGGCCCAGTCTCCGGAAGCGATCAGTTCCATCGAGGTCAAGGCCTTCGAATCCGGCGAGAAGACCCGTCTCGGCGATATCGCCAACGTCAACCGGTCTTTCGATGACGGCGAGTTCCAGGGGTTCTCGAAGGGGGGGCGTGCCATCGAGTTGCGGGTCCTGCGGCTGGAGGATACCGATACCCTGAAGGCGGCTCAGATCCTGACCTCTTACCTCGAGGAAGTTCGCCCAACCCTGCCGCCAACCCTCGAGTTGCTGCAGTATGATGTGCGCGCGGATCAGGTCGAGGGCCGCATCTTGCTGCTGGTCGAGAACGGGCTTGGCGGCCTCGCGCTCGTGGTCCTGATCCTCTATGTGTTTTTGAACGGGCGGATCGCGCTCTGGGTCGCCACGGGCATTCCGGTCGCTGTCTGCGCAGCGCTCGGATTGATGTGGCTGATTGGCGAGAGCATCAACATGATCTCGCTCTTTGCCTTCATCATGATGCTGGGCGTCATCGTGGATGACGCGATTGTGGTGGGGGAACACACCGCGACACGTCTGGCTTTGGGAGACACGCCGGACATCGCTGCGATCAATGGCGCCAGCACCATGTTCTGGCCGGTGATCGCGTCCGGAACAACGACGATTGCGGCGTTTCTTCCTATTCTGATGATCGGGGATGTGCTCGGGCAGATCATGATGGCTCTGCCGGTGGTGGTCATTTCCATCATCTTGGCTTCGTTGGTCGAGTGCTTCTTTGTCCTGCCGGGGCATCTTTCGCATTCGCTTGGATCGCGCTCTGGCTGGAGCTGGTGGCGCGTTGTGCTCGTTGCGGGCCTGCCGGCGGTGTTCCTGATCGGTGTTGCCGAGCGGCCGGAGATGAGTGTAGCACCGGCACTGGCAATGCTCGCCGACCCCTTGCGCGCGATGCTGAACCAAACCGGGCTGCTGGTCTTTGCCGGTCTCGTCATCGGCATTTGCTTTCTGGTCGCGCTTGCCGTCGAGGCCGGTTTGACCGCCTTGCGCCATCGCGCAGGCGAAAAGAGCACACCGGCCTCGCAGGAGCCGGGCCGGTTCCGGCGCAGCTTTGATGCCGGTTTCGGATGGTTCCGCGACCGCCCGTTCCGCGGCCTTGTCAGGCTGGCGGTCAACTGGCGCTATGTGGTGTTGGCCATCGCCATCGGCAGCCTCTTGATGACGGTGGGACTTGTACGGGGCGGGCGTGTTGGCTTCACCTTCTTCCCCTCGCCTGAGTCCGAGAACATTCAAGCCCAGGTGTTTTTCCAGGCCGGAATTCCGGAGGCCGAGGCCATTGCGGGTGTCGCGGCGATTGAGAAGGCGCTGTACGAGGCGGAAGGACGGTTGACGCAGGACAATGGCGAGACGCTGGTGGCGGCAAGCTATGCCCTGCTTGGCCGTGCCGGCAACAACCGGGGCGACAATGTGGCCTCGATCTCGGTGCAACTCACCCTGTCGGAGGAGCGCACCATTCGCACCCCCGATATCGTGCAGGCCTGGCGCCGGGCCCTGCCCGAGATCCCGGGGCTGGCCCGGTTCTCGATTTCACAGACCCGTGGCGGCCCTCCGGGGCGGGACCTTGACATCCGGTTGTCCGGCGCGCCGCTGCACAGGCTCAAGCAGGCCGCAGCAGAACTGCAGGATGCCCTCTCGGCTTATCCCGGCACTTCCGGTGTCACCGATGATCTGCCTTATGGCAAGCCGGAGCTGCAAATGCAGCTGACCCCGCGTGGCCGCGCACTTGGCTTCACGGTCGAGACGGCAGCGCGTCAGGTGCGCAATGCGGTGGAAGGGGCAATCGCCCGGAAATTCGCTCAAGGTGATGAGGAAGTGACCGTGCGTGTCCGGCAGGGCTTTGATGGCCAGGGCTCGAACGCGCTGCGTGACCTTCTGCTGCGCGCGCCGAGCGGTGAGTTCGTGCCGCTCACAGAAGTCGTCGCTCTCAAGGATGTCCAGGGCTTCTCGGTGATCCAGCGCCGTGACGGACGGACGATCGTCAGCGTGGTGGCGGATATCGACACAAAGGTCACCTCGAACACGGAAATCGTGGCCGAGTTGCAAAAGGAGTTCATGCCGCGCCTCGCAGACACCTACGGTCTTGCCTACGAGTTTGCCGGAAAAGCCGAAGAGCAGGCCAATGCCATGGGCGATCTGGGCGTCGGCGTGCTCATGGCACTGGTCATGATCTATGTGATCCTCGCGGCGACATTTGCCAGCTATGCAAGGCCACTGGTGGTGATGGTCATCATCCCCTTCGGCGTGGTTGGGGCTGTCTGCGGCCACTACATCATGAACTATCAACTGACGATGATGAGCCTGATCGGCCTGCTCGGCCTGTCCGGCATTCTCGTCAACAACGCGATTATTCTGGTGTCGCGCTTTGACGAGCGCATCCGGGAGGGGACGACGTTTCGCGAGGCGGCGGTGCTGGCAAGTTGTGATCGTCTGCGGGCCGTGATCCTCACGTCCTTCACGACGATTGCCGGTCTGGGGCCTCTGTTGTTCGAGGACAATATCCAGGCGCAGTTCCTGTTGCCGATCACCATTACCATTGTCTTTGGTCTGGGAACCGCGACGCTTCTGGTGTTGTTCCTGGTTCCGTCGCTGCTGGTCATCGGCGATGACATCGGCCGCATCGTGTTTCATCGCGAGCCGGGCCGCGGGTCGGCGGTCGCGGGGGATGATGCGGCACAAGCACCCGGCAAGGGGATCGTGCCGGCGGAGTAGTCCGCCGGCGACAGATGCAAGAACGTCAGGTGTCAGGCAATCCGGGCAGCAAAAGCCGCGATTGCCTCGGCAGCCCTGTGAATGTTGCCATCCCATGTCGCGGGAGACTGACCGCGCGGGCCAAGGTCATGGTTGCCGTCTTCCAGATAGGTGATGGCGACCTGGTCCGGCAGGGCCACAGATTCCAGGTCTGCTGCAGATCCGAAAGGGTCGCGCTCGCCCTGTGTTATGAGAACCGGTCGGCGGCATTCGGCCAACGGCTCCAGGCGCCAGACATCGGCCTTGCCGGTGGGGTGGAAGGGATAGCCGACGCAGGCGACACCCATCACCCGGCCGGGCAGCGAAGCGCCGCCGGCCAGCATTGCGGCCACGCGGCCTCCCATCGACTTGCCGCCGATGAGAAGAGTGCCCTCGACCTCCGGCATTACCTGTTGCAAGGCGGTCTGAAATGCGCTGACGAGCAACTCAGCCTTGGGCGGCGGAGCCTTCTTGCCGCCGCTGCGGCGCGCAGCCATGTAGGGAAATTCGAACCTGGCCACCGCAACCCCATTTTCCGCCAGTGCTGCCGCCATTCGGTTCATGAAGCTGGAGTCCATCGCAGCTCCTGCGCCATGCGCGAACAAAAGCGTTGCGACGGGCGGCATCTCGGGGCGTGTCCAGAGGAGTTCGGTCATATGCAGGTGTGCTTTCGCTCGGGGTACGGACGGTTGATGAAGGCTGCGCTCAGGCCCAGTCAGTGCTGATCTAGCGGAGGAGGATCAGGTCCGCAATCACGCAGCCCAAGGCTTCAAAAGAAGCTGATGGGGAAATAGCGCCGGTAGAGCTCGCTGTAGACGCCCTTTTCCTGCAACCGACGAAGACCATAGTTCAGCGCTTCGAGAAGGACAGCGTCGTCCTGGCGGACGGCGATGCGCAGGCCGTTGCCGAAGTAAGCGTCCTCCAGCCAAGGGCCGGGAACGAACATGCAGCAGCCTTCCGAAAAGGCGCCGCCCAGCCAGAATGACAGGCTCATGCCATCCCCGAAATGGGCACCGACGTCACCTGACCGCAGTGCTTCGCGTGCTTCGGTGATGGTATCGTATTCCCTCAGCACCACCTCTGGCATTCGCGCCCTGAGAAATGCGGCGTGGCGGCTGCCACGTTCGACGGACACCTCTGTTCCTGCGAACTGCAATCCATCCAGGCCGGCACCGTCGGCAAGACGGGTCACAAACCGGCCCGGCATGCGCAAGTAGGGATCAGTAAAACTGAACTGCCCGGCAAGTTCCGGTGTTTTCGCGAGCCCCGCAATCACTGCATTGCCCTCGTCCGCCTCCAGCGCGTCGGCCAGGGCCTCGAAGGCTTTGACGCGCAGGCTGCAAGAACTCTGCAACTCCTCGCACAGGGCGCGCGCAAGGTCGACATGGAAGCCAGTCAAGCGCTCTGACTTGTCCCGGAAAGCAAAGGGCGGAAAGTCATCCGTTGACAGGAACTCGATCCGTTCCGGCGTCTCGGCCGGCCGCTCCATCAGGCTGCGTGGATCCCAAAAGTTTGGGACGTTCTGGGTGAGAAGGATGGCAGACGAGCCAGAGGCGGGCAGTTCGTCGGCCGCCACAACTTTCGAGTTAACTATAATCGTGAAAAGAGAAAGAAGAAACAATGTAACCATTGCGCGAATGTTGCGTTTGATGGTTAACATTCCGTTACGTTCACCAGGCATCTGGGCGACACCGATCAGGGAGGCTCGGCAAGCACATGGGTTTGGAAGACACCGGATCATTTCCGACTTCGCGGCGCGAACCATCCCTGGTTGTGCCAATGTCTGCCGAAAATCTCGGCATCTCGCAACACCGCCCGGAATGGATAGAGCCAGAGTTGATGGTTCTTGTCGCACGCGGGTTTCCGGCTGCAATGGTGGACTGGGCCTGTCTGATGGCATCCTATCACGGTGGCAATCCGGCGCACCATCTTCTGCGGCATTCCCTGATCACCGAAGAGACCTACTACAGCGCCGTAGCGGAGACTTGTGCAGTTCCGTTCCTGCCGGACGGGTCGTTTCGACCACTTGTGATCGGCGATGTGGTGATGCAGTTCGGCGAAGGGGAGGCTGGCCCGCTGCTGATCGGGATCGAGACCGGGCGGCCCATCTATGCCATTGCTCCGGCAGCTGAGGATCTCATCGAACTTCGGGCTCTTCTTGGCCGTTATCCGGACTGGGCCCGGTGCATTCGCATCACGACCCCGTCGGCGATGCGCATCGCCATCACGGTTCTCAAGGCACCCGCTGGTGAACTCGAGCAGCGGTTTCCGGAGATGTCGGCCCGCGAGCGGGTTACGCCGGGCCAGTATTCCGGCCTGTCGATGCTCAGCACCGGCTTTGCGTCCGGCTTGTTGCTGCCTTTGGAGGCGCAGGCTTTTGCTTTCAGTCTCCTGGTTGGCCTCAGCTGCATTTCAACGGGCTATGGCAGGGTTGTCAGCGCGGTCCGGGCCGGCACACTGGCCATCTGTGACCGGATCGAGCCGCATTTCGGTGTCGCCGCCCTGCCGGCTGCCTCGGAAGAGTGGCCGCTTTACACCATCCTCGTGCCGCTCTACCGGGAAGCTGCGGTCGTACCGGGGCTTGTCAGGGCACTGACGGCCCTCGATTACCCGGGTGACAAACTGGATATCAAGTTTCTCATCGAATGCGATGATCTCGACACAAAGGCCGCTTTCAGCGGCCTTTTGCTTTCGCATATGGAAGTCGTCGTCGTACCCGAGGGGCATCCGCGCACCAAGCCGCGTGCCCTGTCCTATGGTCTGGCGGCGGCCAAAGGCGAATTCGTCACGATCTTTGATGCTGAAGACCGCCCGGAACCGGACCAGTTGAAGAGAGCGGTGCAGCGATTTCGCGCGTCGCCAGAAAAACTTGCCTGCCTGCAGGCGAGCCTGTCCATCGACAATGCCGGCGACAGCTTCTTCACCCGCCAGTTTGCGATGGAATATGCGATCCTGTTCGATCAGATGATCCCCTGGTTCTCGGCCGAAGGCTGGGCCTTTCCGTTGGGGGGCACCTCGAACCATTTTCGTCGGTCGGCCCTGATCGCAGCGGGTGGATGGGATCCCTATAACGTGACCGAAGATGCAGATCTCGGCATTCGTCTCGCCCGGTTCGGCTATGACAGCGCGGCCCTCAACAGCACCACTTACGAAGAGGCGCCAGTCACCTGGAAGTCCTGGTCTGCGCAGCGGGCGCGCTGGTACAAGGGATGGCTGCAGACCTGCTTCGTTCACCTGCGCGATCCGGCTCTCCTTTTGAAGCAGGCCGGTCTTGCCAAGACCATCCCCATGAGCATCCTCATTGCCGGGAGCCTTGTGACCCTGGCGGTCCATCCGGTCTTCACCGTGGTGATGATCGGATATCTCTTCGGCCTTTGGGGCTTGCCCCTGACCGAGACCCTTGTCGGGCAAATGGTCGTCATCCTCAGCAGTCTGACAGCAACCGTCGGCTATGGCGCGACGGTCTTTGCCGGTATGACCGCCGCGCGAAAGCGGGCGATACCCTTGCGGTTGATTGATGTGGCTGGAATCCCGGTCTACTGGCTTTGCGCCAGCCTCGCCTTCTATCGCGCCATCTGGGATTTCGTGATCCGCCCGCATCATTGGCACAAGACAACCCACGGCACGGCCCGCCAACGGGCCTTGCCGGTCGGCCGCGGCACCCCGTGACATTCGGTTGCCCTGAGATTTCGAAAGGTCAGCCGAATATCTGCGATGTGGACCCAGATCCTATCGAGATCCCGACGATCAGGTCGTTGAAGTCAAAATCGCCGCCCTGTGCAACGGTCAGATCCTCGAAGCCAAAGATGTTTTCTCCAAGCAGGCGAATGTGTTCGGCGCCATCAGAATTGGCGAGCCCCAACACAAAGAGTTCCTGCGTGCCGCTTTTCAGGACGGGGGCATAGTAGCCGCTCTTGCCGGCGACGGTCCAATTTGCCGAAACGGGTGATGTTTCGGTGCCGGTAAAAGTGAAGGTTCCGCCTGCATCCAGCGATCTGGCGACTTCAGAGCGGAAAGCCGCCCCCTCGCTCAGGTTGATCCCGTTCAGGCTCACCGCCCCGTTCAGATCGACATCGAGCCGGACGAAGGCAAGGCTGTTGGTCAGGGACGTGCTGCCGGTCAGCAGGAGGTCCAACGTTTGCCCCTGATCCAGATACAGCAGGGGAAGGTCCGTCCGGCGTTGCGCGTCAGCCAGCAGGGCGCCGCTGCTCAGGTCATTGTTGGTCGTTGCCGAAAGCGTGAGATTGCCGACGCTGACGGTGAGCGATCCACCGGATACGCCCGTGACGACGGCGTCCGGCTGGAGTGTGATCGTGTCATTGCCAGACAACAGTGCGAAGCGCAGCTCCTCGCCCGGGCGCAGCAGGATGGACTGTGTGCCAAGTGCCAGCGTGTCGCCATTGTCATCCGTCGCTGCCCCGATGCTGCCGCGGACTGCATCTTTCAAGGTCAGGTTGGTGCCAGTGGCACCTGCCTTGTTGATGTAGTTGCCGGCCTGATCGACCGCGTAGACGAGAACTGTGATCCCCGTGTCAGAGGCTTCCGAAACCGCAGCAAGGCGGACCCAGCTTGCATCTGCATCGGGTGTGCTGGTCAGATCGATCTTGATTCCGTTGCCAGTGGTGTTGGCTACAATCGGAGCTTCTTCCACGTTGACCTTCAGCGTGAGTGCACTGCTCGCCGGACCGACAGCTGCGCCAATGCCACTGCCGGCAGCCAGCATCTCGGTCACGGTCACCGTATAGGTTCCATTGCCCAGAGCCTGTGCCGCGTTGGTCTGCCACATTCCGTCGATGTCGCCGGTCGCAAAGATGGGGGCAAGGACGTTCACGCCGGATTGTTGGAAGGAAAGCGCCGCGAGATTGGTCGCGCTGACCTTGTTGGTGGTCCCGGAAATCCAGCTTGCGGTTCCAGCCGCAGAATTCGCTCCTGTCCAGGCAAAGGCAACTTCGGCGGTCGTGCTGGTGGCTGTGTTGCTGACGAGGTTGGTCTGTCCGTCAAGCGCGGTGAATGTTGTCCCCGTGATCGTGCCAGCGACAGGCGCTGTGCCTGCGGGTTGCTGGCTGACATGCAGCGGATCCGTGTTCCAGGTCAGCAGGGCAGGGTCAAGTGTCGCGCTGCCGCTGTAGAGGAAGTCGATTGCGAAAGTCTCGATCGTCTGGTTCGTCGAGCTCTGCGGGCTGACAAGGGCGAGCCCGTCCACCGCAAGGCTGCCGGCCTGGTTGGCGACCGCGGGATTGAGAAAGGCGCCGTCTTCGGTCTTGGTATAGAGATTGAAGGTCTTGGCAGACGGACCCTTGCCGACGACGACCTGGTACCAGCCGATGCCGTTCTGAACCGTTGGCAGGCTGCTGATGACCAGAGAGCCTGCGGTTTGCGGCGTGTCGGGAACGGGATTGATCACATATGTCCCGGTTGCAGCATTCTGCGAGATAGTCCAGTTCTGCCAGAGACTGTCGCCGCCGGTTCCATTGAGCGTGACCTCCTGGAACGATGGCACACCATTCACCGTGCCGTCAAAGATCCGGAGCGTGATTGACGCGTCGCCCTTGAGGATGGCGTTCTGATTGAAGAAATTCAGCGTGATCGAGCATGGGTTCACGGTTTCCCACGCGGGGATGTTGTAGCTCCCGAGAAAGAACTGCTTGGTCCCGTAGTCAACTTCGCCAACCGGGGCGATGTAGTTGTAGATAATTGGCTGGACATAGCCGCCAGGTGTCTCGCTGTCGTCGAACAGGGTCAGGTTGATGGCGTCGACGTTTTTCCAGGCGCCATTGATCTCTTCCGAGACGGAGATCAGCGGGCCCCCCTGGGCGTAGGCTGACATCAGGTTGTCGGAATAGCCGGAGCCATAGGAGTTGGAGAGGTTGAAGAACACCTGTGAGTAGAAGTCGTGGAAGGGCGCTTCCTTTCCCGCGAGATTCTGGCTGAATGCGTAGGTCGGGTCCCAGTTCCAGTTGTGGCTGAGGTTCACGGTCTGGCTGACGAACGGGTTGAGCGCCTGTCCGAGCGTGCCGTAGTAGCCGGCTGTAAAGCCGGTCAGGAACTGCGTCAGGACTTCACCCCATTGGGTGTTTGCGCCGGTGTTCATCTCCGTGGAACCGGAGTTCAGGATCGTGTAGGCCGTGGCATCGGTCTTGCTGGCGTAGATCTCCACGTTGCCGAGCGTGGAATAGATGCTGTTGGCGAGCGCGTCGGCCGTGATCTTGATGTGGCCCTTGATCTGGCTTGTCGCTGTCGGACTCAGCCAGAAATATCCGGGGCCACCGTCAGTGCCCGATACCCATTCCAGCTCATAGGCAAAGAAACCCGCCTTGTGATAGACGCCGTTGCCATCCTTGGCCCCATTGAAGAAGCCTCCGACCGAAACGCCAGGTGCGCCTGTCTTCAGCGTATCAATGTAGCCATTCCAGCTTGACGCGGTGTAGGGCTGATTGCCGCTGGCCTGGGCAACTGACTGCGCCGGCGAGATGGCAGCGCGATAGGTTCCGGCCAGCGGACCGTCAGAAAACGTGTAGAGCGATTGACCGTTGGCGTCCTTGAGGTTCGAGAACATCACGCTCCCGGAGCCGGCATACCCGCGCGACTGTGAGGTGCCGTCCGCATAAGGCACCTCAATTTCCATCGGGATGCCGAAGCCCTCGACGGAAGTCAGATTGCCGACATCACCGGATTGCCCCAGAAGGGTGACCTCAAAACTGTCATACCGGAACTGATACTGGGCGGCCGCCCCCCAGTTGATCTGGCTCTGCTGCGTAATGAGCGTGGTCAGGTCGGTCTGAGCGGCAGTCGGATCCTGGCTCTGGATGAGGAAATAGACCTTGCCCCCGTTCAACTGCTCAGGCAGGTCGATGGCATAGGTGCCATCGGAACTGACTGAGCCGTTCACAACCATCCTGGTCCAGTGCGCTGTCCCGTCGGCATCGAAATAGACGGCATAGGCATAGGCCCCGGGCTTGCCCAAAGTTGCCTGGAGCTTTGACGTCAAGGCAAGGTTCAAAGTGGTCATGATCTGGCGTCCCCCGCCGCTTGAAACATGCGGGAAATCCTGATGCATAAGACCTTAGGCAGGCCTTACCGCCACCGCGAAAATTTGCAGCATCGACAACAAAAGCTTAACCCTGCCGCTAGGGCAGAGGGAGCAGCATGGAGGGGCATTTGGCAAGGGGGACTGGAGCGGGTAGCGGGAATCGAACCCGCGCCAAGAGCTTGGGAAGCTCGCATGATACCATTTCACCATACCCGCGCGGGATCATAGATCGCCCCTTGCCGCCTGGAAGTCAAGCGTTGCGGCGGGATTTCCAAAGGCGGCTCAAATGGTGCCCGCTGCAAGGCCTGCACACGGACCGAAACGAGCGTCTTACAGTTTGATTAGAAAGAATAATTTCACTTGCGTGAACCGTGGAGCCTTGCCACGGTGCGGCCGTCGAACTCTCGGCCTGGAGCTTATTGCATCATGCGTGACGCTGTTCTCGCACTTACCTCATCCCGTCGTTGGGAAGCATTCATTATATCGGTTATCGTCTTCAATGCGGTTACTCTGGGGCTTGAAACCAGCGGAACAGTGATGGCGGCAATTGGCCCGCAACTGCATTTCATCGACGGTGCGATCCTCGGGATCTTCGTTGTCGAACTGCTGCTGCGGCTCTATGCTCACCGCCTGTCTTTCTTCAAGGACCCGTGGAGCCTGTTCGACTTCGCGATTGTGGCCATCGCCCTGGTTCCTGCAAGCGGGCCGTTCTCGGTATTGCGTGCCCTGCGGATCTTGCGTGTCCTGCGCCTGATCTCGATTGTCCCATCCCTGCGGCGCGTCATTGGCGGCCTTCTCGCCGCCTTGCCCGGAATGGGATCGATCATCGTCCTGATGTCACTGGTTTATTACGTCTTTGCAGTGATGGCGACGAAACTCTATGGCGCGACTTTTCCCGATTGGTTCGGGGACCTCGGTCGCTCGACCTACACCCTGTTCCAGGTCATGACGCTGGAAAGCTGGTCCATGGGCATTGTCCGTCCGGTAATGGAAGTTCATCCCTATGCCTGGGTGTTTTTCATTCCCTTCCTTCTCTGCACGGCCTTTACCGTGCTGAACCTCTTCGTCGGTATCATTGTTTCGGCAATGCAGGACGAGCATGAGCACGAAGCGCAGGAGGACCGCAAGGCCCTGCAATCCGAGACGACACTCGTGCTTGAAGAATTGCGCGCCTTGCGGGCCGAAGTGGCCGAACTCCGGCACGCCCGCTCCTGATCTCATGACAACTGGGAGACGCTGGAGATCAGTCCAGCGTCTCATTGGCCCAGCCATCGACATTGGCCGACCGCACTTCGGAAAGGTTGGACAACCCGCGCCGGCGCAATTCGGTGTCCAGATGCGCCAGGATGTCCGTGACGAGCTGCGGGCCCTTGAACACCAGTGCCGAGTAGAGTTGCAGCAACGTCGCCCCTGCCGTGATCTTGGTGAAGGCAGCTTCCGGGGAATCAATCCCGCCAACGCCGATGATCGGCAGGTCCGGGCCGACCAGCTTGCGCGTGCGGGCAAGGACGATGGTGGAGCGGCGAAACAGCGGACGTCCCGACAGGCCCCCCGCCTCCTTGCCGGTTGCCGCGTCGCGCAGGCCAACGCGTGACAGGGTCGTGTTCGACACGATCAGTCCGTCAACAGCATGCCGCTGCACGGCCTCAGCAATATCCTCGAGGCCTTCTGAAGAGACATCGGGGGCGATCTTCAGCAGCACGGGCACCTTGCGCCCCGCCGCGACAGCGCCCCGGTCTCGCTCCATCATGACGGCAGCAAGCAAGGCATCCAGTGCTTCCTTTGCCTGCAGGTCGCGCAGGCCTGGTGTGTTCGGCGAGGAGATGTTGACCGTGAAGTAAGAGGCCACAGCCGCGAAGGTCCGGATGCCGGCGACATAATCAGCGACCCTGTCGGCCGTGTCCTTGTTGGCCCCGACATTGACACCGACAAGGCCGCCGCGCCGGCGCCGGGCCTCCAGCCGTGCGAGCAGGGCTGCATGGCCCTCGTTGTTGAAGCCGAACCGGTTGATGACGCCGCAGTCCGCGGGGAGGCGGAACAGGCGGGGCTTCGGATTTCCGGCCTGTGCCAGGGGCGTCACTGTTCCGACTTCGGCAAATCCGAACCCCAGTCCCAGCACCGCATCAGGCACTTCGCCGTTCTTGTCGAATCCGGCGGCCATCCCGAGAGGATTGGGAAAGTCGAGACCGAGAACGGTTTGGGCAAGCGACTTGTACCGCGCGTTGTCAGTGCGTGGATGGAGGCCGGCCGCGAGCGCGCGGATCGTCACGCCATGGGCCGCTTCTGCGTCGAGACAATGAAGCGCGCCCAAGGCGAAGCGGCTGGCAAGCGAGGTGATCATGCGTCAAGCTCCGGAAACAGATGCACGCCATCAGGGCCGAGCGGAAGTGGCTGCACCCAACGGACCTGGTCCGGGGACAGAGGGGCATACAGATGCGGGAACAGCGCGCCACCGCGCGACGGCTCCCAGATCAAGGCGTCACCAAGGGTTTCACTGTCGATTGCGGCAAGGACGAGGTCTGTCTTGCCGGCGAAGTGCCGCGCGGCCGTCTCGCGAACCTGCTCTGCAGTCGAGAAATGGATGTAGCCGTCCGAAAGGTCTACGGGGGCACCGTGAAACACGCCCGCGTTCATGGCATCGCGCCACAGGGCCTCGGGCAGGATCTTGAAAATGAGCGTCATGTCGGAAAGCCGTTGTTTCTACCGGATGCCATTCGCCCGAACACGTCAGGCTGGCGCGGACCCTAAACGCTGCATTTGCGTTGGACAACCGATGCGGCCAAGGTTCTCGGGCAGTATTTTCTTGACATCAGGAATAATAGCCGGAGTTTGGTGCGGTTGAAAGGGATATATTCCTGAATTGCAACCCGGGAGGTGAGCACCATGCTCTCGCACGAACGTGTCTGGGCAGCGATTGACGCCCTGGCGGCCCGCAAGGGTCTATCGCCATCCGGCCTGGCACGGCGTGCCGGGCTGGATCCGACGACTTTTAACCCGTCAAAGCGGATCGCCGTTGATGGCCGCCCGCGTTGGCCGTCAACCGAATCCCTTGCCAAGGTTCTCGAGGCGACAGGGGCCCCGTTGACCGAGTTTGTCGCTCTCGTCTCTCCGGAGGAGACGCCGCCTTGTCCGGTGGTGCCTGCGGGGACCACACTGCCTTTTGCCGGGCTGCCGGAGGCGACGACCGAGGGGTATTTTGACGATGAAGGGAACCCGGTCGGAAAGGGCTGGGACGCCATCCCGTTTCCGGACCTGGATGGCAATCCCTTGTTTGCGCTAGAAATTTCTGGCACCGGCTGGTTGCCAGCCTATCGTGACGGCGACACGGTGATCGTCGCTCCAAAGGCGCCGGTGCGGCGCGGGGACAAGGTGGTCGTGCGCACCAGTGACGGTGGGATCGACCTGCATGTGCTGCATCGCCGCACGGCGCGCACCATCGAGTTGCATCCCTTGTCCGCGTCCGGCACCATTGTCGTGCTCGACCTTGCCCAGATCGACTGGATCGCCAGGATCGTCTGGGCCAGCCAGTAACCCCGGTCGCCTTGTACCTCAGGCGGCCGACCCTCCGGAGCGCGTCATGGCTTTGCGTCTGTCTGTCCCGGTGCGCCTGATGGCAGGCGTGCTGTGTGTCTGCCCGGCAATCGTCGCCGGTCTCTGGCCCGTTCTGACCCAGGCACAGGATCCGGCACCGCCTCCGTCGGCAATCCGCAATGTGTCCCCACCTGGGATGGCGACCCCGGACGTCTCTGGTCCCTTGATCCGCGTTGCGCCGGTCGGCAAGCTGGCCGAGCCCAGGGATCCGGAGGCAGGATTGCCAAAGGATGCGTTTGAGGTGAAGGCTGCTGTGGTGCTGGACGGCGGGACGTTGAAGGCGGGGCGCCTGCTTGTCCACATTGCCCATGTCACGGCGCTGGGGCCCAAGCAATCCTGTACCTCCCGGCTCGGCGGCGACTGGCCCTGTGGTGCGCGCGCCAGGTCTTCGCTTCAGGGGCTGGTCCGTGCCTACACGTTGTCCTGCCAGAGGGTGGCGGCGGTCGGCGAACGCGAGGTCTCTGCCACCTGTGCCAAAGGCTCGGCCGATCTTGGGCTATGGCTGGTGTCGCAGGGATGGGCCGTGCCGACGGAAGACGCGCCGGACACCTATATCGCCGCGGTCGAGGCCGCACGCGCTGCAAAGGTCGGGCAATGGCAAGCGGAATGGGTCGCCGAACTCGCGCCCCCTTTGCTGATCACGCCGGTTGAGCCGGGAATGGTCGATCCTGGTGTCTCCTCTGGTGGTGAGGCGGGCGAACCCCTTGTCGTCGCGCCTGGCACCACTGCGAACCGGGACTGGGTCAATCCATTCGATGTAAAAGACCCGGAAGCGCAAGGCGCCCCCGGGTCTGGTGTTCCCAATTGATTGCGTGCTGGCTCAACCGGCGACGAGTTCGCCGCTGAGGGCCTTGGCGATCAGCGCACGCGTTTCGGCAATGCCGTAAAGCGCAACGAAAGATCCGAAGCGCGGGCCCTGCTGCAGGCCCAGCAACACCTGGTAGAGTGCCTGGAACCAGGCCACGGAGACACCGGGACCACCGTCCGGGCTCTTCTTGGCGTGGTCCCGATACCGCTCGATCTTACGCGCCACATCGAGCGCTGCGTCCTGGATCGTGCTGCCATCGGCACCAGCCGGCAGGGCCGCCAGCGCGGCATCGAGTTCCATGAGGGCCGCCCGCTCGACGTCATCGGGTGCGCGGAACTGCTTGGTCGGCTTGACGAAATCATCGAAGTACCGAATGGCAAAGGTCACCAGTTCGTCGAGCTTCGGATGGGTTTCCCTGGTCACACCCGGAGCATAGCGGGTGATGAAGGCCCACAGCACGTCCTTGTTCTCGGCATTGGAGGCCGAAACCAGGTTCAGCAGCATGGAGAACGGCACCGGCATGTTGATCGCCGGAACGTCGCCGGAGTGGATATGCCAGGCCGGGTTCATCAGCTTCTGGTCCGCCGACATCGCCGGGAACTTTTCCGCATAGGCGAAGTACTCGTCCACCGCCTTCGGGATGACGTCGAAATAGAGCTTCTTGGCGGTCTTCGGCTTGCCGAACATGTAGAGCGCCAGGCTCTCCGGCGCGGCATAGGTCAGCCACTCGTCGATGGTGAGGCCATTGCCCTTGGACTTGGAGATCTTGGCGCCGTCGTCAGCCAGGAACAGCTCGTAGACATAGTGCTCGGGCGGCGTGCCGCCGAGGATTTCGCAGATCTTGTCGTAGAGCGGCATGTTCGGACCATGGTCCTTGCCGAACATTTCAAAGTCGACGCTGAGGGCTGCCCAGCGGGCACCGAAGTCCGGCTTCCACTGCAGCTTCACATGACCGCCCGTGACCGGCAGCGTGCAGTCGCGACCATCTTCGCCCTCGAAGGTGATCGTCCCGTTCTTGGCGTCGACTTCCTTCATCGGCACATAAAGCACGCGGCCCGAGATCGGGGAAATCGGCAGGAACGGGCTGTAGGTCGCCTGACGCTCAGCGCCCAGCGTCGGCAGCATCACGTCCATCAGCGCCTGATAGCGTTCAGCCGCGCGCAGCAGGATGCCGTCGAGCTTGCCGGACTTGTAGTACTCGGTCGCGCTGGCGAATTCGTATTCGAAGCCGAACGTGTCCAGGAAGCGCCGCAGCATGGCGTTGTTGTGATGGCCGAAACTGTCGAAATCGCCACCGAACGGGTTCGGCACCGCCGTCAGCGGCATGTGCAGGTAGGGCTCAAGAAACGACTTGTCCGGCACGTTATCCGGGATCTTGCGCATGCCGTCCATGTCGTCCGAGAAGCACAGGAGCCGCGTCGGGATCTTGTCTTCGGTCAGAAGGCGGAAGGCCGTGCGCACCATGGTCGTGCGCGCCACTTCTCCGAACGTGCCGATATGCGGCAGGCCCGAGGGGCCGTAGCCGGTCTCGAACAGCACCGGGATGGATGGATCCCGTTTCTCCACCCGCTTCACCAGTTTCCGGGCTTCCTCGAACGGCCAGGCCTTGGAGGTCCGGGCCGCCTCGACGAATTCGGGCGACAGGTCAAGCGAAGGGAGTGTATGTGCGCTCATGTCTAGCGGGATCCATGCATATGTCTTGAACAAGACGGAAAGCCGGCCACCGTCCGGTGTTGTGCGGCGCGGCAGCAGGTCGGCGGACACTAGAAAAGCCGCAAGGGTCCGTCAATGAAACTCTCGGGCCCAAGCGCAAAGCGGCGCTTGTTCTGTCGCCGGGGAGGCATTACCAGTGCGGGCAGGTAAATTCATGCCCCGTTAGGAGAGGCCCTCGTGTCTATGAGCCAGAAAGTCAGCGTTCAGGAAGCTCTTCTCTATGTGATGGTGACAATGTCGGCCGCCGACAGCGCCATGCCGGACAATGAACTCCACTCCATCGGCGACCTCGTCAAGGCGCTGCCGGTCTTTGCCGGGTTTGACGGCGACAGCATCGTCAAGGTTGCCCAGGCCTGCGGCGAGCTGCTGCAGGATCCGGAAGGCCTCGACAACATCCTTGATCTCATCGCCGAAAGCCTGCCGCAGCGGCTCTACGACACAGCCTATGCCCTTGCCGTCGAAGTTGCGGCTGCTGATGGCGATGTGCCGGAGGAAGAACTGCGTCTCCTCGAACTGTTGCGCGACCGGCTTAGCCTCGACAAACTGACGGTTGCCGCCATTGAGCGCTCTGCCCAGGCGCGCTTCCGCGTTGCCTGAGGCCTAGTTCAGGATGCGCCGCATCGAGGGTGTGTCGAGCGAGAACGCCGGAATTTCGGCCGAAAACATCCGGCCGTCCGGCAGTTCCATGCTGTAGCTTCCTTCCATGATGCCGGATGGCGTCGGCAGGGGGCAGCCGGATGTGTATTCGAAGGCTTCGCCGGGGAGGATGACGGGCTGTTCTCCGATGACCCCGGCGCCTTCGACCTCTTCGACACGGCCCATTGCATCGGTGATGATCCAGTGCCGGCGACGCAATTGGACCGGCGTGGCGCTGAGATTGCGGATCTCGATCGTATAGGCCCAGACAAACCGTCCGTTCTTCGGTTCTGACTGCTCTTCCAGATACATCGGCTCGACCGTGATCTGGATGCCCTGTGTCGTTGCTCTGTACATGCTGAATCCTGCGGAGCGATGGGACAGTTGTCCCCTTTGACGACGCATATAGGGGGATCCTTTCCTGTTGCACAGGGGTGGCAAGGATCGAGGACTCCGGCCGCGTGACTTTGCGTGATCAATCCATGACGCAGCTGTGACGGGCAGGGGGCTTGCCGCGGGCCGCGCTGCGGCGCAAACAGGCGAACAGACTAAGCTGGAACTATGAGATGTTCGACGCCCACCTCCGTCCGCTGATTGATCCGCCCCTCAATGCGGCCGGGCGGACCGTGGCTGCTATCGGTTTGACTGCGAATGCCGTCACCGTTATCGGCCTCGGCTTTGGACTGGCCGCTGCCGGGCTTATTGCGGCCGGTTATCCGCTCATGGCGTTGCCTTTGCTCCTTGCCAACCGTCTTGCCGATGGTCTTGATGGCGCCGTGGCGCGGGCAACCGAACGGACGGACCTCGGCGGATATCTGGATATCGTGTTCGATTTCTTGTTCTACGGCGCCATCCCGCTGGCCTTTGCGCTGCAGGATCCCTCCAGCAATGCTCTTGCCGCGGCGGTGCTGCTTTTGAGCTTTTACGCCAACGGGGCGGCTTTCCTGACCTTTGCCATCATGGCAGAGCGCAAGCGCCTTGAAACTTCGCGCCGGGGGCTCAAGTCGCTCTATTATCTCGGTGGCCTCGCGGAAGGCGCGGAGACAATTCTGGTCTTTGCGCTGATGTGCCTATGGCCGGCGGGCTTTGCGCTGCTTGCCTATGGCTTTGCCGCCCTGTGCGGCGTGTCGGCGGCGGCACGAATTGCCACCGCCATCAGGGTCCTTTAAGGCCGGGTTCAGGCAGCCGTCGCAGCAGCCAGGCCACGCGCGATGTCGTCCAGCAGGTCGAGCGGATCCTCGAGGCCAACCGATAGCCGAAGCATTCCGTCGGTGATGCCCAGTTCCAGGCGTGCATCCTCGGCGACGTTCTTGTGTGTGGTCGTGGCCGGATGGGTGATCAGGCTCTTGGCGTCGCCCAGGTTGTTCGACAGCTTGATCACCTGAAGCGCATTGGTGAAGGCAAAGGCAGCGGCCTTGCCCCCGGTCAGTTCGAAGGCCAGCATGGTCGAGCCGCCCGTCATCTGGCGGGCAATGACTTCGGCTTGGGGATGGTCTGCCCGGCCGGGATAGATCAGGCGGGAGATCGCTGGATGTCCGGCGAGCCGGTCAGCAAGCGCGGCGGCGCTGTCGGTCTGGCGCGCAACGCGCAAGGGCAGTGTCTCAAGGCCCTTGAGCAGCACCCAGGCATTGAACGGGCTCATGGCCGGACCGGTGTGCTTCACCAGGGGCAACACCTCGTCCTCGATCCACTTGGCATCTGACAGCACGACACCGCCGAGGCAGCGGCCCTGGCCATCGATATGCTTGGTTGCCGAGTAAACGACCACGTCCGCGCCGAGTGTGAGCGGCGACTGGAACATCGGTGTGGCGAAGACATTGTCGATGATCACCCGCGCGCCGACCGCATGAGCGATCCCGGCGACGGCAGCGATGTCGATGACGTCCAGCGTCGGGTTGGTTGGGCTCTCGAGGAAAACCGCTCGGGTCGCTGGCGTCACTGCAGCGCGCCACTGATCGAGATCCGTGCCGTCGACAAGCGTGCTGGTCACACCGAAGCGCGGCAGCAGGGTCTCGACGATGTAGCGACAGGAACCGAACAGCGCCTTGGCTGCCACCACGTGGTCACCCGCCTTGACGCTGGCCATAAGCGCCAGATTGACCGCGGCCATGCCGCTGGCGGTGCCGATTGCGGCCTCGGCCTGTTCCAGCTCGCACATCCGCCGTTCGAACATGGCGACGGTCGGGTTGGAATAGCGCGAATAGACGAAACCCGGATCCTCGCCATTGAACCGCGCCTCGGCGGCTTCGGCATTCGGATAGACAAAACCCTGGGTGAGGAAGATCGCCTCGGATGTCTCGCCATGCTGGGAACGGATCGTACCGCCATGCACAAGACGGGTCGCAGTGCGCATGCCCGACAGGCCGGAGGTCTGGCCGTCCTTGTTGGCGCCTGTGCGGGCGGACGTGTCGTCGGATGCGGTCATGGGTCGAGGCTCCAGATACAAAAAAACCGGCCATAGGGGCCGGGATTCACCTCCCGACCTTTTTAGCTACTTATTTAACGTGGCTGCAAGCCGGCCGGCCCAAATCACCACGGAACAGCTGACGCATTACGCCATTCCCGGCAGTGCGTCAATCACAGGCAGAAAACTTGGTTGGCCGGAGAGAAACCTTCGGCTAAGCAACAGGACCGGCGTGCTGATGGCCCTTGTCATTGGCGCGATGCGAATTGGAGAGGTCTGTCCATGCGCCCTGAAGGCATTCTGCCCGCCCATATGATCGAGGACATGTTCCGCTCTGGTGGTATCCTCAGTGCCAGCGCACCGGTGGATGGACAGATACAGCCCGCCAGTCTCGACCTGCGCCTCGGCAATCTCGCCTATCGGGTTCGTGCCAGTTTTCTGCCCGGGCAAGGCGTGATGGTCGCCGACAAGCTGGATGCATTCGCCCTGCATACGATCGATCTCGTACCAGGGGCCGTGCTGGAGACCGGTTGCGTTTATATCGTCCCCCTGCAGGAAAGCCTCACCTTGCCGGAAGCGATATCGGCAACGGCCAATCCGAAGAGTTCCACGGGTCGGCTGGATGTCTTCACCCGGGTCATTACCGACGAGGGCCGGGCCTTCGATACGGTTCCAGCCGGCTATCGCGGTCCGCTGTATGCTGAAATTTCGCCGCTGACATTTCCGATCCTCGTTCGCGAAGGCTCACGCCTGTCGCAGATCCGCTTTCGCATCGGCGAGCCGCTGATTGCAGACAATGAACTGGAAAGCGTGCATCAACTGCAGCGTCTCGTCAGCGGAGGCCATGAGCGCATCGGCGGCGGCGTGCAACTGTCCATCGATCTGGCCGGGCAGGGTGAGGGAAGTCTCGTCGGCTACCGCGCCAAGCATCATACCGGTGTCATCGATGTCGACCGCAAGGATGCCCATCACCCGCTGGACTTCTGGGAACCGATCCACCGGCGCGGACCTGCCGAGTTGATCCTCGATCCGAACGAATTCTACATCCTCGTCAGCCAGGAGGCGGTGCATGTGCCGCCGCTGTTTGCCGCTGAAATGGTGCCATTCGATCCGCTGGTTGGCGAGTTCCGTGTCCACTATGCGGGGTTCTTTGATCCCGGCTTTGGCCACGGCAGTGCGGGCGGCACCGGATCGCGTGCGGTGCTGGAAGTGCGCTCCCATGACGTGCCCTTCATCCTTGAACATGGCCAGACCGTTGGCCGCCTCGTTTATGAACACATGCTGGAACGGCCGCACAGCCTTTACGGCGAAGGAATCGGCTCCAATTACCAGGGGCAGGCCTTGAAACTGTCGAAGCATTTTCGTCCGCTGGCCTGACGGAGCAAAGGCAGGGCAGGGCGTGCAGGTGGTTTGATGTTTGCAACAGCTGACGTGCCGGTCGTGCATCACCCGGCTTACTGTGCCGACCTGCCAGACGGACACAGGTTCCCGATGAACAAGTTCCGCCGGGTCGCCGAACTGGCCCTGGCTGAGGGGCTGGTCCCGGACGGAAGGTTCCATCGGCCCCGGCCGGCACCGGCCGAATGGGTCGCCCTGGCGCATGACCGGGCCTATGTCGACCAGGTGTTTGCGGCCGACGTCCCGGCGCCTATCGCGCGTGAAATCGGTTTTCCGATGACAGAAAGCGTTGCCCTGCGCGGTCGGTGCGCGACCGGGGGCACGGTGCTTACCGGATATCTTGCACTTGATCATGGGCTGGCCTGCAATACGGCCGGCGGCAGCCACCATGCGCGCTGGGCGCATGGGGCAGGGTTTTGCGTTTTCAACGATGTTGCAGTTGCCATCCGGGTCATGCAGGCCGATGGAGTAATCCGTCGCGCACTGGTCGTGGACCTTGATGTGCACCAGGGCGATGGAACGGCTGATATCTTTTCCGCAGACCCGGACGTTTTCACCTTCTCGATGCATTCGGAAAAGAACTATCCTGTCCGTAAGGTACCGTCGTCGCTTGATGTCGGGCTCGCGGACGGGCTCGAGGACGCGGTTTATCTGGAGGCGCTGGCGGAGGTCCTCCCCGGTGTTCTGGAAGCAGCCCGTCCCGACATCGTCTTTTACAACGCCGGTGTTGATCCCTTTGCAGGCGACAAGCTCGGACGGTTGGCGCTGTCGCGCGAGGGACTCCGCCGCCGCGACGAGTATGTCATCGGACTGGTCAGACAGGGCGGCATTCCGCTGGCCGGCGTGCTCGGCGGCGGCTATTCAGCGGATATCGACGAACTGGCTGACCGCCATCTCACCTTGCTGCGCGCCGCCATTGCGGTACAGTCCGGACAGGCTGGCCGGCCTGGCTGATCCGGTCAGCGCCGCGCTGCGAACACGCGGCTGAGGATCCACAGCGGCACGACGATGACGGCCCCCAGGACCAGATACTGTCCCACCTGCTCGACGGCCGAAAAGCCCATGTTCCAAAGCTTGCGGATGAACGAGAACAACAGGTCGACCAGACCCAGCGGGTCGAGGTCAAGGGCAGACAGGATGACGCCGACAACCAGCGACAGGAAAATCAGGCGGACGGCAACGCGCAACGGCGTATCGCCCAGGAACCGGCTCAGTCCATCACCCGACATGTCTTGCTCCATCGCTGCGTCGCACTCCCGGCCCCCTAGATAAGGGATCGCGAGACAATGTGCATCCCCGTGCTGTCAGTGGAGCGGAAATTCCCTTAGGCTGACGTCCGCTTCAGGGGTTCACCCGTGCCGGGGCTGCCGGTGAGACGTACGGTCTTCGGCGGCACGCCATACCACGCCTTTACCGCGCGCGAGAAAGCCGAGAGTTCCGAGAACCCCAGCAGGAAGGCAATTTCCTTCATCGGCAGGGACGTGTCCTTCAGATAACGCGCTGCCATGTTGCGGCGGATCGTTTCGGTCAGCTTGCGGAAGGACGTGCCTTCCGCCTCCAGCAGCCGCTGCAGCGAGCGCTGCGACATGCCAAGGTCGGCTGCGATATGTTCCAGAGACACGGTGCCGGACTTGAGCGCATCATTGATGCGCTCCGCCACTCGTGTCAGGGGCTCATTGCGGCCGCCATATTCTTCCATTTCCCGGATCGCGGCCTGCTCGACGATTGCGTAGAGATTTGCCTCGCTGCGCGGGGTTGGGAGAGCAAGATAGTGCTTGGGAATGTAGATGCGATCATATTGCCTGCCGAACAGCAGCCGAGAGCCATGGCGGCGCTGGAAGTCGGAGGTGCGCCGTGGAGCGGGTTGGGAAATCTCGATGATAAGGCTTGCAGTCGGGTCCTGAATCGCAAACTCGATGCGTCCGACAGCCCATGCCACCCGTTCATATGTGCTCTGGATCCTGGGCAGCCCACAGTCGGGGACATGCCATTCGAGGATCCCATACTCAGCCTCCTCGGTGAAGGTCAGCCGGTAGAAGTTGGTCCGCAGAGGCAAGAAGCGCGACCAGTTCATCAAGCCTGTCGCCAGGCTAGGTGCGCACATGCCGACGTAGTCGAAGGTTGAAAACAAGCCCAGAGGCAGGGACGAGGCGACATCCAGCATGAAGCCATCGTCATTGCAGGCCTGCGCCACATGTTCGAACATCATGATCGCTGTTCGATAGTCGACCGTCGCGGCCGGACAATGCGGTTGATCTGCACGCACGCCATAGTGTCTTGCAATAGCTGCCCAGTCGAGACGCTTCAGCTTGCAGGCGATTTCCAGCGCTTGCAGCGTATCTGCACGGCACCAGTCGTCCTGTAGCCGCCGTGTCCCTCGGGTGTGCTCCAACACGTTCCTGCCCTCCCTGCAAGAGGTTTGGACGAGTGTTCTATAGACGCCGCTCTGGCGCAATAGGTCAAAGTTTCGTCAGCTTTGCCTTCGGTCTATTTATTTTGGCACGTTTAGTTAAATATACGGCTGATTGTGACAACGACAGCGGCACGGAAAAGCGGCATATATCTAGATGAAAGACGTTATTGCCGCTGCGTCATATCTGGCGGATCATGCGAACTTTCCTATGTTCGTGTGCAGTGCGGGTCAGCTTGCCTCACTTTGCAAGTCACTATTGACGCATCTTTTGCAGCGGTTTCGCTTCGTTTTCGAGAATACGTGGCCCCATCACGAACGAACAATGTCGAAAACAGTGCGAGAACATCTGCCAGTATGTCTGGACTGCATGGAAAAGCCCCCCGGTTTCCAACCGCGCGGGGCTTTTCCTTTTCGCAAGGCACAAATCAAATCCGAGCCAATTCGCTTGCGCAAGAACATGCCTTTTCAATGCCGACTGTGGCATTTGATTAAACAGCTGATGTGCTTTTTGTTCACGCAGTTGTGAAAAAGAACATTGAGAGCACTGCTGTGGAAAACTTCTGATCGTTTCCGATTCAGGGGGCGGCGCTTTGAGTTTATTACGTTAGTTTGGAAGAAGTTACTTTAGATTGATTTTTTTGATCTTTCAATTTTAGATTGAAATTGTCAATTCAAGCGCACGCATGCACACAAACAGCAGGGGCGCAGCCGTGCGACTGCGCCCCTGACATTTCACTCAATCAAACCTGTCTCAGGCCGCCTCGGCTGCCGATCCGGCCTCGCCCTGCGGCGGGAACTTGCCGTAGAAGCTCTCGTTGTTCTTGGCCATTTCGCGCAGCAGCTTGTTCGGCTTGAAGCGCGGTCCCCACTTCTTGGTGAACTTCTTGCAAAGTTCAACGAAGGCGTGAGTGCCCATCATGTCGATGTAGCTGAGCGTGCCGCCGGTGTACGGGGCGAACCCGAAGCCGAGGATCGAGCCGACGTCGGCCTCGCGGACGTCCGTCAGGCACTTTTCTTCAAAGATGCGGGCGGTTTCGAGGGCCTGCATCACCAAAAGGCGCTGCTTCAGCTCCTCGACATTGAAGGCGTCAGCCGGCTTCGGCTTGCCGACCACATCCGGGATCCCGGCCCAGAGAGACTTTTCCTTGCCCTTGTAGTCGTAGAAGCCCTTGCTGTTCTTGCGGCCGAAGCGCTCGCGCTTGACCACCATCTCTTCCAGGATGTTGTCCAGCGGGCCTTCGACATAGTTGACGCCAAGGTCCTTGCGGGTGGCCGAGACGATCTTCCAGGCGAGGTCCAGCGCCACTTCGTCGCCGAGCGACAGCGGGCCGACCGGCATGCCGGCCATCTTGCCGGCGTTCTCGATCATGGCCGCCGGTACGCCATCGGCCAGCATCATCAGGCCTTCGCGCACGTAGGTCATGACCACGCGCGAGGTGTAGAAGCCACGGCTGTCATTGACGACGATCGGGGTCTTCTTGATGGCCTTGATGTAGTCCAGCGCCATGGCCAGCGCCTTGTCCGAGGTCTTCTTGCCAAGGATCACCTCGACCAGCATCATCTTGTCGACAGGCGAGAAGAAGTGAATGCCGATGAAGTTCTTCGGGCGGGACGAGGCTTCTGCCAGCGAGGAAATCGGCAGCGTCGAGGTGTTCGACGCGTAGATCGCCTTGGCCTTCAGCGCTGCTTCGGCCTTTTCGGTGACGACGCGCTTGACCTCACGGTCTTCGAATACGGCCTCAATGACGAGGTCGCAGTCCGCCAGCTGGTCATAGTCCGGCGTCGCGTTGATGCGCGCCAGCAGCTTTTCCTTGTCCTCGGCAGTTGCCTGGCCACGCGAGACGGACTTGCTCATCAGCTCGTCCGAATGCGCCTTGCCCTTGTCAGCGGCGGCCTGGTCACGGTCGATCAGCACGACATCAATGCCGGCCTTGGCCGTGACATAGGCAATGCCTGCGCCCATGAAGCCTGCGCCGATGACGCCGATCTTCTTGATCTTGTTCGGCTTCACGTCGGCCGGTCGGCGTGCGCCCTTGTTCAGCTCCTGCATGGAGACGAACAGTGAGCGGATCATGTTGGCTGCTTCCGGTGTCTGCAGCACATGCGCGAAGTAACGGCTCTCGACCTGCAGGGCGAGATCCATCGGCAGCTGCAGACCTTCGAACACGGACTTCAGCAGGCCGCGAATACCCGGATAGTTGTCCTGGGTCTCGCGGCGATAGATGGCGTTGGCGGCCGGCCAGAACTGGAAACCGGCCGGAGAGTAGACCGGGCCGTTCGGCAGCTTGAAGCCTTTCTCGTCCCAGGGCTTCACCGGCTTCACGCCCGCCTTGAGCATCTTCTTGGCCGTCTCGACCAGCTTCTTGGCCGGTGCGGTATCGTCGATGAGCTTCATCGACCTGGCCTTGTCGGCGCGCAGGGTCTGGCCCTGCATCAGGAAGGTGAGGCCCGCCTGGGCATCGGTCATGCGCATGACGCGCTGCGTGCCGCCAGCGCCCGGGAACAGGCCCACCTTCACTTCCGGCAGGCCCAGCTTGAAGCTGTCATCTTCCACGCCAACGCGGGCATGGCAGGCCAGCGCCAGTTCGGTGCCGCCGCCCATGCAGGTGCCGTTGATCGCAGCAACAAACGGTTTCCCGCAGGTCTCGAGCTTGCGGTAGATCAGCGTCAGCCGGCGGGAGCCTTCGAACAACGTCTTGGCTGCGGCTTCCGCATCCTTGCGGCGCTCCTTGTGGAAGCCCTTGAGCAGGCCGTCGAGCATGGTGAGGTCAGCACCGCCCGAGAAGGCGGCCTTGCCGGAGGTGATCACGGCGCCCTTGATGGCCGCATCGGCCACCACATCCGCGATGATCTTGTCGAGGTCGTCCATCACCGAGATGTCGATGACGTTCATCGACTTTTCCGGCATGTCCCAGGTGATGAGGGCGATGCCGTCGGCATCGGTTTCAAGGGTGAAGTTCGTGTAAGCCATTGTGGTTCTCCCCGAGGACAGCCGTCAGACGCGCTCGATGATCGTCGCCGTGCCCATGCCGGCGCCGATGCAGAGGGTGACGAGGGCGGTGTTGAGGTCGCGGCGCTCCAGTTCGTCGAGCACCGTGCCGAGGATCATGGCGCCGGTGGCGCCAAGCGGGTGGCCGAGCGCGATCGCGCCGCCGTTGACGTTGACCACCGACGGATCGAGATCGAAAGCCTGACGGAAACGCAGCACGACCGAGGCGAAGGCTTCGTTGATCTCGAACAGGTCGATGTCCTTGAGGCTCATGCCGGCATTGCGCAGCAGCTTCTCCGTCACATCGACCGGACCGGTCAGCATCAGCGCCGGCTCGGAGCCGATGTTGGCAAAGGCCTTGATGCGTGCGCGGGCTTTGAGGCCAGCCGACTTGCCGGCCTTGCGCGAGCCGATCAGCACGCCTGCGGCACCGTCCACGATACCCGACGAGTTGCCGGCATGGTGCACGTGGGTGATACGCTCCAGCTCCGGATGCGCCTGAACGGCGACCGCATCAAAGCCTCCCATCGCCCCCATCATCTCGAAGGATGCGCCGAGTGCGGCCAGCGACTGCATGTCGGTGCCTGGACGCATGTGCTCGTCCTTGGCCAGGATGGTGATGCCGTTGACGTCCTTCACCGGGATGACGGACTTGGAAAAGTAGCCCTTGTCCCAGGAATGTGCTGCGCGCTTCTGGCTCTCAACCGCGTAGCTGTCGCAGTCATCGCGGGTGAAGCCGTACTTGGAGGCGATGAGGTCCGCCGACACGCCCTGCGGCATGAAATAGGAGGGCAGGGCCACCTGCGGATCCACGGGCCATGCGCCACCGGATGCGCCGATGCCGACGCGGCTCATGCTCTCGACACCGCCGGCGATCACCAGCTGATGCTGGCCGGACATCACCTGGCCGGCCGCCATGTTCACCGCATCGAGGCCGGAGGCGCAGAAGCGGTTGATCTGGATGCCGGGCACCGAATTGTCATAGCCGGCAGCAAACACGGCCGCGCGGGCAACGTCGCCGCCTGCTTCGCCGACCGGGTCGACGCAGCCCAGGATGACGTCATCGACAAGCCTGGTGTCGAGTTCGTTGCGGTCGCGGATGGCTTCGAGGGCGACGGCGGCGAGGCGGACAGCGGTCACCTCATGCAGCGAGCCGTCCTTCTTGCCGCGTCCGCGCGGCGTGCGCACGTGGTCAAATACATAAGCCTCAGGCATGGAATCCTCCTGAATGTCGTGGTTGGTCAGGCAGATGCGGGCAGTGGATGGCCCGGCATCAGCGCATAGGGGGGAGCCCAGCCAGGCTGGGCACGAAGCCGGTCAAGCCAGCGGGACATGTTGGGATAGGCGGCAAGGTCGATCCCGATTTCGTCGGGCCAGAACAGATAGCCGCACAGGGACAGATCGGCCGTCGTCAGCCGGTCCGCGACCACGAAATCGCGGCCAGTCAGGTGCTTGTCGAGGATGGCAAAGGCCGACTTGGCCCGGGCCTCGAAAAAGGCAGTAACCGGTGTTTCCCCGGTCTTTGCGAATTGCCGCAGGTAGCGCAGCGTCGCCGCATAGCTGCTGAGCTTGTGGTTGTCGAACAGCACCCAGCGCAGGATCTCGCGAGCTTCTTCCTCGGTGCGGGCTCCGAACTCGCCAAGCTCCTCGGCAAGATAGTCGAGAATGACGCCGGACTGCACCAGCTTGAGGCCGTTATGCTCCAGCACGGGCACTTCGCCCATCTCGTTGACTGTCTCGCGGAACTCCGGCGACCGGGTGGCTCCGTTGAAGAAGTCGACGAACCGCGGCTCCCAGTCTGCCCCGGCCAGCTGGAGCATCAGGGCGACCTTGTAGGAATAGCCCGACTGGGCAAAGCAATGCAGTACATACGCGGCCATGCGTTCCTCCCGTCATGGCATGACACCACAGGCATGGGATCAAGGCGTGGCCCGGCGGTTGCGCCGGGCCATCCGGATCAGAATGCCTCGGCAGGCAGGCTCATCATGGTGTCTGCACCAGTCGAGATGCGGGCAAGATGCGCGGCCGTTTCCGGCAAGGTGCGCTCCATGAAGAAGCGGCCGAAGACCAGCTTGGCCTCATAGCGTTCCTTGTCCTCGCCGGCCGCGATCTTCTCTTGAGCGGCCTTGGCGATCTGGGCCCACATGTAGGCCATGGCCACCAGACCGAAGAGGTGCATGTAGTCCGTGGAGCCAGCGCCGGCGTTGTCAGGCTTTGCCATGGCATTCTGCATGAACCACATGGTCGCGGCCTGCAGGTCGTCATGCGCCTTCTTGAGCGGCTTGGTGAAGGGGGCGAGTGCCTCGTTTTCCTTGTTGGCCTTCAGGAAGTCGCCAACCTCGGCAAAGAAGGTCATCACGGCGCGGCCACCGTTGGCTGGCAGCTTGCGACCGACCAGGTCAAGCGCCTGGATGCCGTTGGCGCCCTCATAGATCATGGCGATGCGGGCATCGCGCACGAACTGCTCCATGCCCCATTCGGCGATGTAGCCATGGCCGCCATAGAGCTGCTGGGCGTTGACCGCATTGGCAAAGCCGACATCGGTGAGGACGCCCTTCAGCACCGGGGTCATCAGGCCCATCAGGTCATCCGCGCGGGTCCGGTCTGCCTCGTCGTCCGAGCGATGCGACACGTCGCCCTGCAGCGCGGTCCACAGCACCAGCGCGCGGGCCGCCTCGTTGAACGAGCGGATCGACATCAGCACGCGGCGCACGTCCGGATGCACGATGATCGGATCGGCGGCCTTGTCTGCGGCCTTCGGACCGGTCAGGGCGCGGCCCTGGATGCGGTCCTTGGCGTAGACGACCGCGTTCTGATAGGCGACTTCCGACTGGGCGAGGCCCTGCACGGCAACGCCAAGACGGGCCTCGTTCATCATGGTGAACATGGCGCGCAGGCCTTTGTTCTCCTCGCCGACGAGCCAGCCGGTCGCCCCGTCATAGTTCATGACGCAGGTCGCGTTGGCGTGGATGCCCATCTTGTGCTCGATCGAGCCGCAGGAGACGCCGTTGCGGGCCCCGAGCGAGCCGTCGCCATTGACCATGAATTTCGGCACGACAAACAGCGAGATGCCCTTCACGCCCTCCGGTGCGCCCTCGATCCGGGCCAGCACCAGATGGATGATGTTCTCCGCCATGTCGTGTTCGCCGGCCGAGATGAAGATCTTGGTGCCGGAAATCTTGTAGCTTCCATCGGCCTGTGGTGCGGCCTTGGTGCGGATGAGGCCCAGATCGGTGCCGCAATGCGGTTCGGTCAGGTTCATCGTGCCGGTCCAGGTGCCGGAAACCATGTTGGGCAGATAGGTTGCCTTCAGCGCGTCGGTGCCATGCAGTGTCAGCGCGGCCACCGCGCCGGCTGTCAGGCCCGGATACATGGCAAAGGCCATGTTGGCGGAGGACAGATACTCGGCCATGACCATGGCCAGTGTGTGCGGCAGGCCCTGGCCGCCGTGATCGGGATGAACCGACAGGCCGCCCCAGCCGCCTTCGCAATAGGCGTCATAGGCCGCCTTGAAGCCTTTCGGAGGGGTGACGCTGCCGTCGTCGTGACGGACGCAGCCTTCCTGGTCACCGCTCTGGTTCAGAGGCTGGATCACCTCCTCGCAGAACTTGGCGCCTTCCCGCAGGATGGCTTCAACCAGATCGGGCGATGCATCGGCAAAGCCCGGCAGGTTGCTGTAGCGTTCGTAGCCGAACACATCCTTGAGTAGAAACAGTGTGTCCTCGACGGGGGCACGGTAGGTCGGCATAAATTCCTCCCAGAACGAAACCGCATAATCACGACTTGACGTTTCCGTAAACGTCAACTGCCGCCTTTATATACGCGCCATTCCGGGGCGGACAAGCCGTGTCCTTGGGGAAGGTACGCCTGATTCTTTATAAAATGAACAAAAGTCGCAGGCTCAAACGCACAAAACCGGAGCGCGTGCCCCGGTTTTGCGTGATTTTCGATCAGTTTGCGGCCGTGCCGCGCGCGTCAGGCTTATTCGCCCTCGGCTTCCTTGTGTTTCAGCATGCCGGAGACGATCTCGACGGTGCGGGAAAGCTCCTCGATTGCCTGGTCGATATCCTTGCGCTGGTTGACCAGAACGGCAATCTGCTCGCTGAACCGCGACAGGGCGACCCGAAGTTGCGTCACCTGTCCGTCGCGCAGGTCATAGAGGTCGAGCATGTCTCGGATCTCGCTCAGCGAGAAGCCGACGCGCTTGCCCATGACAACCAGCTTCAGCCGCGCGCGATCCCGCCGCGTGTAGACCCGGTTGAGGCCATCGCGTTTCGGATTGAGCAGACCCCGGTCCTCATAGAAGCGCAGCGTGCGCAGGGTGCAGCCAAACTCCTTGGCGAGGTCGCCAATGGTGAAATGGGTCTTCTTGGTGCTGTCGTCGGCGGCGGCAACGACATCGACGATCTCGGTGTTGTTCCGGAGGGATAGTGCTTCGCTCATGTCCTGTTCCTGCTCGCATCTCCCGCGCCGTCCCAAGATCCGAGAGGCTCGGGCGGGGGCAACGGGCGGCTTGCGCGGGGCCGCAACACCGGGAGGGGTGAGGGGACGCCGTGTTTCTAATGGAACGCCATACCTTACGCTAAGGGAACGGTCCACTCCTGGCAGGCGCCTTTTTTCCAGAATCGGCGCTTTTGGCCGATTGGCAAAGGAGCGGTTAAGACAAATTCGCAAGCTGCGACCGGAATTAACGCGCTGTTTACCCTACCGCGACAAAGATTCACCCATTGCTTCGGTGCCATTGTTTTTCCAGTTCCGGGACCGCGCAGCTCGCAAGTTTGTTGTCATAGGTCAGAACGACCGCAAGGCCAGGTCCAGCCCATGTCGTCTTGGAATATCCGCAGAGCAGGAAGCGGCGGCGATGAGATGTCGCGTGGCGGGCGTGGCCGGGGTTACGCCGGACAGCGCGACGACGACGATTCCTATGATGACGAGTATGAGGACGACTTGCCGGTGTCCGCGCGCGCGCTCCGCCGCGAACCGCCGCGCGAGCGGGTCGAACGCCTGACCCGCACGTCAACAGCGGCCGGCGATTATCGGCGCGGGGAAAGCCGCCAGGATACCGAACACGAACTGGATGCAGTGGCCGACGAACTGGATCGGCTGATGGGGGATCGCCATCGCACCCGTCGCCGGGATCGCTCGGACATGGACGCCCGCCAGGAGCGTCGCATGGATCGCCGCCAGGACCTGGAAACCGAGCGCGAGCCCGCCCCGCGTGGTCGGCGCATTGGCGCTGTCATGGAAGCGCTGGAGCGCCTGGACCAGCGGGTAGGGGATCTGTCCGAGCGCACGATGGCGCCGCGCGCGGCGGCTGAGCCGCGTCGTGGCCAGGGCCGGTCACTTGGCGAAGATGCTTACGGATATGATGACGACCATGACGAGGAACTGGATGTCTATGATGCACCGCGCCGCCGGTCGCCCGAAATGCGGGCGACCGAGCCTCGCCCTGCCTCCCGCTCCAGCCGCCGCCGCCCTGTCGACGAGGAGGACTTTGATGCCGGTCGGCAGCCGCTCCGCCGGCCCCGTCGCCGGACCGAACTCAATGAAGAGGTAAGCCGCGCCGCCGCAGATCTGCGGTCCCGCCGTGATGCCCTCGACCGGATCGCCGAGCCGGATCTGGAGGCCCTCGATGACTATCCGATGGAGCGCCCGCGCCCGCGTCGTAACCGCGAGGTCGAAGCTCCATCCCGCCAGATCTACAATGACCTGTCGCGCCGGATCGATGCGCTGCGCAAGCCGCATCAGGAAACGCTTGATGTCGTGCGTCGGGAAATCGGTGCCTTGCGGGAAACCCTCCAGGCCTGGCCCGACCGGGATCGCGGCCGCGAGGAGCGCGACCGCCAGGAAATGCGCCGTCTGTCGGAGGTTGTCGAGCGCTTGCGGGTAGATCGCACCGATGACCGCCAGGCACGCGAATTGCGCGCCGAGATCGCGGACCTGCGCAATCTCGTTAGCACCACCAATGTTGACGGCACGCTGAAGACGCTCGAAATGGGCTATGCTCATATCGTTCAGCGGCTTGATGAGTTGTCACGGTCGTCTGTTGATCCGCGCGCGGTCAAGAGCCTTGCAGTGCGACTGATGGAGATCGAGGACGGCCTGTCTGCGCTGCCCCGGTCTGAACATCTGCTGGTTCTCGAAGGGCGTATCGGGGATATCTCCGAACGGGTCGACACCTTGCTGCGGGCACACAGCCGCCTCGACATGGAGCCGCTGCGCCAGGAGTTGAAGGATGTCCGCCGTCTTGTCGAACAGGTCGACATCGGCCGTGTCATCGGCGGGCTTGACGACCGGATGCGCTTTGTCGCCGACCGGCTGGATGAACTGGAACTGTTAGCGCGCGAGCAGCGCGGTCTCGACAGCCGCCTCAGCGCGATGGAGGAACGTCTTCCTGATGCGGACAGCCTGGACCGGCTGAACGGGCGTCTGGAAGAGATCTTCGGGATGCTCTCGCGCGGTGAGTGCGGGTCCGGCGAGGACGAGGCCCGGTTCGGTAAGGTCGACAACCGGCTTGACGAAATCATGGACCGGCTTGCCTCCATGGAGCGGGGCAAGAGCCAGCAACATCCGGCGATGGATGCAGCTTTTGCCGGGCTCGAAACGCGGCTTCAGGGCATTCACAGCAAGATCGAATCCCTTGAGGAGCGCGCGACGCGCCCGATCTCGGTTGAGCTGGGCGAAGGTGCCGGCGTCGAGGCGGAGTTGCTTGCGCAGCTCGAACGCCAGGTCGGCGACCTGTCGCGCCGGCTTGCCGAACCGCGTGATCATGTCACCAACCAGGATATCGAGGCACTGCGCCGCGAGATCGTCGACATGCGCACGGCCGTGCAGACACCGGCCCCTGCCGTTATGGCGCTGGAACGGCGTATCAGCGATCTTGCCGAGGCGGTCAATCGCGGCAGCGAGACCATGGACGACCGCCGCCTTGACCTGATCACCGACAAGATCGGAGCCTTGGCAGGACAGATTGAATCGGCCGAGAGCCGCTTGGCGGGCGTCGACGGGATCGAAAAGGCGCTGCTGCGTATCGAGGACGGCCTGCGGGCGACCCGCGCCGAAGTCGCGGATGTGGCCAGCGAGGCCGCCCGCCGCGCCGTAAGGGATCACGTGCCGGACGTCCGGGAGTATGACGATGCGATTGGCGACCTGCGCGATGACCTAAAGCGGCTTCTGGATGCCGCGCAGGGCAGCGAAAGCCGGACGCGCAACACGTTCGAAGGCGTGCAATCGATCCTGTCCGGGATCACTGACCGGCTTGATTCCATCGAACGCAGTGGCGTGACCCGCCCGTCGACGCGGGCTGCGGACGAGCCGCGCAGCCGCAGCCCCTTGCCGGGACTTCCCTTGAGCGCCGAAGGCCGTGAGCGGCCGAAGGAACGTGCCCGCGACCGCAAGGCGGATTTCATCGCAGCAGCCCGCCGCGCCGCGCAGGCCGCCTCCGCTGAGGTCCAGCAGGCGCGGGCCGAAGAACTTCGGGACGCGGACGAGGACGCGTCCTCAGCCAGTTGGTTGCGTCGGGCCTTTACCCGTTCAAAGCCGACCGGGACAGACGATGCCCTGGAACTCGGCACGGATCAGGAAATCAAACCTGCCAAGCGGTCCCGCATTGCTCCGGAAGAAATCTCGGCGATCAGCCGGGATGATCGTCCGGCTCCCGAAAGCGCTGGCGGCGGCCTGCTGAGCGGCGGGCGCAAGCGCGCGATCCTGTTTGCGGCCGCAGCTGTCGTGCTGGCGATCGGCACCTTGCAAATCTTCCGTCTGGCCAGCGGCGGTGATACGACCGCTGCACTGGATGGCGCGGACATCGAGGCGCCGCAGGTTGCCGAGACCCCCGTCGATGGCGCTGCGACCCAGCCTGTGCTTGAACTCCAGGAAACGGACGTCGTCGAAGGCCCGGCAATCGGCCTGTCGGGGGATATCTCCGCGCCGCAGACGGTCGTGGCTGACACCAATGCACGGGAACCGGAAGCCGCCGGGCAGGGGCCGGATGTTCCGCTGATGCCGGGTCCCCTGGCCAGTCAATCTCCACTTGTCACACCGAACTCACCCGATGCCTTGCCGCCGGCTCTGGCATTTTCGCCCCCGGCGATTTCCGGCAAGTTTGGTGACACGCCTTTTGTCAACGGTGCAGCGCCGGCGTTGCCTTCCAGCCCGACGACACTCGCTTCTGTACCGTCGTCGTTGCAGCCCAACCCGGTTGCTCCCGTTGCACCGGGTGCGACGCTTGAAAACCTGCCGCCGGAAGCCATCGGGCCGATGGCGTTGCGCAGTGCTGCCGCTGCTGGCAATGCGGCCGCAGAATTCCAGATTGGTGTGAATTACACCGAAGGCAAGGGCGTGGCCTCTGATCTCGCTGAGGCGGCCAAATGGTACGAAAAGGCCGCAGCCAAGGGTCTGGCACCGGCTCAGTACCGGCTCGCAAGCCTTTATGAAAAGGGGCGTGGCATTCCCAAGGATTTGGCGAAGGCGCGCGAATGGTACGTCAAGGCGGCCGAGGCGGGCAACGCCAAGGCGATGCACAATCTTGCAGTCCTCTACGCAGAAGGTGCCGAAGGCGCGCCCAACTTCACGGAAGCAGCCCGCTGGTTCAAGTCTGCCGCAGAGCACGGCGTTCCGGACAGCCTCTTCAACCTCGGCATTCTCCACGCGCGGGGCCTGGGTGTGCCCAAGGACCTGCCCGAGAGCTACAAGTGGTTTGCTATCGCTGCGAAGCAAGGCGACGGCGAAGCGGCCAAGAAACGCGACGACATCGCCAACATGATGGACCAGACCCAGCTTGCAGCCGGACGTCTGGCGGTGGATACGTTCGCCTTGCAGGAGCCGAAGCCGGAGGCAAACACGGTGGTGCTGGATCCGGCCTGGGACATGGCCGCTGCCATGCCTGCCACCAACGCATCAGTGTTGCAGGGCGCGGACATGGTCCAGCAAGCCCAGGGACTGCTGAAGACACTCGGCTTTGATCCAGGTTCGGTGGATGGCCAGATGGGGCCGAAGACGCGCCAGGCGATTGAGGATTTCCAGCGCAGTGCCAAGATGCCGGTGACTGGCGTGGTGACACCGGATCTCGTCAAGGCGCTGCTCGGGCGGTCAATTTGATCGAATGGGGCAGTCGATGGTTGACAGGGCGGCGAAAGCAGCTCTTTTAGCAGCATTTCACGGGTGGCGACGGGTGTCGCCGCCATAACGCCGGTATAAGCCCGTGCAGATCTACCTGCCCATCGCCGAGATATCGGTGAACATGTTCGTCATCTTCGGCATGGGCGGTGCCGTGGGCTTCCTGTCGGGCCTGTTCGGCATTGGTGGCGGCTTTCTGCTGACACCCCTCCTGATTTTCTCCGGCATTCCGCCCGCAGTCGCCGTTGCAACTGTGACGACGCAGATCGTGGCCTCTTCCTCGTCTGGGGTGTTGGCCTATTGGCGGCGTGGTGCCATCGACACCAAAATGGCGACGGTGCTGCTGATCGCCGGCATTTTCGGCTCTGCCATCGGCGCGTGGCTGTTCGAGATCCTGCAGAGCCTTGGTCAGCTCGACGTTGTCATCTCACTGTCCTACGTGACCTTTCTCGGTGCCATCGGTAGCCTGATGCTGGTTGAATCCGTTGGCGCTATTCGTCGCCGGCGCACGGGCTCCGGCCGAGTGGCCCGTCTTCCCGGACAGCACAACTGGATCCATGGTCTGCCATTCAAGATGCGGTTTCGGCAGTCAAAGCTCTATGTCAGTGTGATACCGATCCTGGCGCTTGGCTCCGGCATCGGTTTCCTGGGAACAGTTCTGGGCATCGGCGGCGGCTTCATGATGGTGCCGGCGCTGATCTATCTGTTGCGTATGCCGACCAGCATCGTCGTCGGCACTTCGCTGATGCAAATCCTGTTCACAATGGCGGCTGCAACCATCCTGCATGCCATGACAACGCAGACAATCGATATTGTCCTCGCGTTGCTCCTGATGGTTGGGGGGGTGATCGGTGCCCAGTTTGGTGCCCGCATGGGACAGAAGCTGCGCGGTGATCAGCTGCGCCTCCTGTTGGCGCTGCTGGTTCTTTCGGTTGGTGTCCGCTTTGCTGTCGATCTGCTGGTCACCCCTGACGAGTTCTTCTCGATTGCGGTGAAAGGAGGCGCGGGCGCATGAGTGGCTGCCGGTTCCTTCTGGTCGCGATGCTGGCCCTCGCCTTGCGTCCGGTTCCGGCGACCGCCGAGGAATTGGTAACATCCCTGTCGTCGAGCGAAGTGCTGATCGAGTCCAATTTCACCGGCGCGCAGATCGTTATCTTCGGCCAGGTTGACCGGGACAGGCAAACGGTTTCGCGACCCGGGAATTATGATATTGCCGTCGTGTTGCGCGGCCCGGATCAGGTTGTCACCACACGCAGAAAAGATCGTTTGCTGGGTCTGTGGGTCAACCGCGAGGCCGAGACGTTCTATGAGGTCCCGTCCTTCTATGTGATGTCTTCGACCCGGCCGCCCACCGAGATGGGACATCGCAACATGCTGGAGAAATATGGCATCGGCATCAATTACCTCAATCTGCCGATCAGCCCTCAGTCCGAAGTTCAGGTGTCCGAGCGCGACGATTTCCGCGATGCTTTCCTGCGCCTGCGGCGGAAGCAGGGAGTTTACTCGGAACAGGCCGGAAAGGTCGAGTTCCTGACCGAAAGCCTGTTTCGCACCACGATCTCCCTTCCTGCAGCTACACCGGTCGGAGTTTATTCCGTGAATACCTTTCTCCTGCACGAGGGAGCCATGCTGGCAAGCCAGACAAAGGAACTCACGGTTGCCAAGACTGGCTTCGAGCAGGTGGCCTTTGACCTGGCGCACCAGAGGCCTGCGCTCTACGGCATCCTGGCGGTGATAATTGCGGTGTTCACCGGCTGGCTTGCCGGTGTCATTTTCCGCAAGGATTGAGGGGCGTTCTATGCCGTTAGTCGGCGATCAGCTTCGCGGCGGTAAAGGGGTAAAGCCGGTCTGCGCCAAGCATGAAGGCTGAGAACCGGCGAGGGGGGAACACGCTGGCGAAGGCGCTGTCCATGACGTTGAGGCCACCGGTCAGCGCGCCAAATGCCGGCAAGACCAGCCGGTTACCGTCAGTGGCAAAACAGGGGCGCCGGATCGACCGGCCATAGCGCCGGACTTTCGCGGCTGGATGCAGATGGCCACAAACCTCACCGGATTGCGGCCCGCTGCGTGGCTCATGGCGGAAGGTAAGGTCACCAAGCGTCATTTCGTCCACGCATTCGCCGCACAGGCGAACAGGTGCGACAGGATCGTGGTTGCCGGTCACCCAGATCCATTCCCGGTTCAACTGCAAGGTCGTCAGAAAGGCGCGATAGGGGGCAGGCAGCCGATCGGAGCCTTCCGCGTCATGGAAACTGTCGCCAAGGGCAATGACCCGCGCCGGATCGAAAGCGTCGATAACCATCGCCAGCCGTTCGAGCGTTGCGGCCGTGTCATAGGGCGGCAGCATCACGCCGCGCCGGGCATAGGACGAGCCTTTCTCCAGATGTAGGTCGGCAACAATCAGGGTTTGTTCGTCGGCCCACCAGGCCACACCGCTGTCATGCAAGCCCAGTTGGGTCCCGCCAACGGCGATGTCATGGCAGACGGGAGCCACCCGTCGGAATTGTCCTGCATTCCTCAGCGCCGTCATGCCAGGGCCTCCCCGATCAGGTCATCCGCCGCCTCGGCCAGGATTGCATCCTGCGCCTCGCCATAGACCGGTTCACGCCCGATTTCCAGCAGAACGGGAACAGCAAGCGGGGAAACGCGGTCGAGCGGAGTATGCGTGATTCGACCCTTGATCCTGGCCAGAAGTTCGCCAAGTCGTGAGATATCCAGAAGTCCTTCCGCCGCGTCGTTCCAGGTTGCGGTCAAAAGGATGTGGTCGGGTTCGTGCTGGCGCAGGACATCGTAGATGAGGTCCGAAGAAACGGTGATCTGCCGACCGTTCTTTTCCTGGCCCGGATGCCGCCGCTCGATCAGGCCGGCGATCACGGCACAGGTCCGGAAAGTCCGTTTCATGAGGCTGGAGTCCGCCAGCCAGGCATCAAGGTCATCGCCGAGAATGTCTTCCTCGAACAGGGCATCCAGCGAAAGCCTGCCCGTGCCGATCAGCAAGGACAGGTCGCTGAGGCACCAGATCGACAAGGCGTAGTCATTGGCAACGAAGCCCATCGGCTTTGCGCCCAGCCGTTCCAGCCGGCGCGTGAGAAGCATCCCGAGCGTCTGGTGCGCCAGCCGGCCCTCGAAGGGGTAGCAGACCATGTAATGCTTGTCGGAGCGGGGGAACGTCTCGACCAGCATCCCGTCGCGGCGCGGCAGCACGGACTTGATCCGCTGCAGTTCCAGCCAATCCCGGACCTGGCCGGGAAGCTGGCTCCATTGCTTCGGGTCGGCAATCAGCCGGCGCACCCCGTCGGCGAGATAGGTCGACAGCGGGAACTTGCCGCCCTGGTAGGACGGGATCATCGGGCTGGTTGCGCGGGCCCGCGACACATAGGCCTCGTTCTCGAGGATCGTCTCGAAGCGCAGGATTTCGCCGGCAAACAGGAAAGTATCACCTGGTGTCAGTTGCTCGACAAACCACTCCTCGATTTCGCCCAGTACCCGGCCGCCACGTCCCAATGGTGTCTTGCGACCTTCGGCCTTGCTGCGCACCATCCGCACCTTGAGCATGGGTGCCTCGACAATGGTGCCGACATTCAGCCGGTATTGCTGTGCGATTTTCGGATTGGCGATGCGCCACAGCCCGTCCGGCCCCAGTTTCAGCTTGGCATAGCGGTCATAGCTCTTCAGCGCATAGCCGCCGGTGGCAACGAAGGCGATCACCTTGTCGAAGGTGGAGCGGTCGAGATGGCGATAGGTTTGGCAGGCGCGGACCTCGGCAAACAGCGCCTCCGCATCGAACGGCGCGGCACAGGCAACGCCGAGCACGTGCTGTGCGAGCACATCCAGCGCTCCCTTGCGCAGGGGCGGCGTATCCTGCCCGCCACAGAGAGAGGCCTCCAGCGCCGCACGGCATTCCAGGACTTCAAACCGGTTTGCAGGTACCAGCACGGCTTTAGAGGGCTCGTCCATGCGGTGATTGGCGCGGCCGATGCGTTGCGCCAGGCGGCTTGCCCCTTTTGGCGCACCGATGTTGATGACCAGATCGACATCGCCCCAGTCAATGCCCATGTCGAGGGAGGACGTTGCGACGATGGCCTTCAACTGTCCCGAGGCCATTGCCGCCTCGACCTTGCGGCGCTGGCCGACGTCCAGCGAGCCATGGTGAAGGGCGATCGGAAGTGTATCCTCGTTGATCTTCCAGAGGTCCTGGAAAACCATCTCGGCCTGGGAGCGGGTGTTGACGAAAACCAGCGTGACGCCATGCGCCTTGATCAGGTCATAGATGTCCGCCAGCGCATAGCGGGCCGAATGGCCCGACCAGGGCACCCGTTCGGCAGACTCCAGGATAGCGATATCAGGGGCCGCGCCGCCTTTGACGCTGACCATCTCGCTCAACCGCCGCTTGCCCGGCTCCGTCTGTGCCATCAAGAAGGCGCGCAGGTCATCCGGCTCTGCCACCGTCGCCGACAGGCCGACCATGCGCACCTTGGGCGAAAGCTGGCGCAGCCGGGCAAGGCCGAGGGCCAGCAGATCCCCACGCTTCGATGTGACAAGGGCATGCAGCTCGTCGAGGATCACGGTCCGCACATCGGCCAGCATTGCCATGCCGCCGGGGTCAGACAGCAGCAGGGCGATCTGTTCCGGCGTGGTCAGCAGGATGTCCGGCGGCACCAGCTTTTGCCGCTGGCGCTTGTGCGTGGGGGTGTCGCCGGTCCGCGTTTCGATGCGAACTGACAGCTCCATCTCGGCGACGGGCGTTTCAAGGTTGCGCGCGATGTCGACTGCCAGCGCCTTCAACGGAGAGATGTAGAGCGTATGCACCCCCGGGCCGCGGTCGTCCTTGGCCGCCCCGGGTTTGCGCCGGGACATACTGGACAGTTCGATGAGGCTCGGCAGGAAACCGGCCAGCGTCTTGCCCGCACCGGTCGGGGCGATCAGCAGCGTTGATGCCCCTTGCGCCAGTTGGTCGATCAGCGCGAGCTGATGCGCACGTGGCGTCCAGCCCCGCGCCTCAAACCAGGCACGGAATCGGTCAGGCAGGCACGTTGGATCAGGCGTCGCGGTCATGGCCGGCGAATGTAGGCGGGGCCGGCGGGAAAGGGTAGGGGGCAATCGGTCCGCGTTGTGATGGCATGTTGCACTGGTAAATCCCGAGCCGATGCCTATCCTCCAGCCATGTCCAGTTTGCTCACCCTGACGCCGGAAGGGCTGTATTGCCCGGCAGCCGGCCTGCATATTGATCCGGTCCGCCCTGTGGCGCGCGCGGTCATCACCCATGCCCATTCCGACCACGCCCGGCCCGGCCATGGTGCCGTGCTTGCGACGCGGCAGACGCTGGACATTATGGGTTTACGCCTTGGCGAGGGCTTTGCGGGAACCCGGCAGGCCCTCGCCTATGGCGAAGCTGTCAACGTCAATGGTGTTCAACTGCAACTCGTTCCCGCTGGCCACGTTCTGGGGTCCGCACAGGTAGTGCTGGAGGCCGCTGGCGAACGGGCGGTGGTCTCGGGCGACTACAAGCGTCAGGCCGATCCGACCTGCGCTCCCTTTGAACTGGTGTCTTGCGACACATTCGTCACCGAGGCGACCTTTGGCCTGCCAGTGTTCCGCCATCCGCCGATCGCGGGCGAAATCGCCCGGCTCCTGGCCTCCCTGAGCCTGTTTCCAGGACGTACGCATCTCGTTGGGGCCTATTCGCTTGGCAAGGCGCAGCGGCTTCTGGCTGAACTGAGGGCTGCCGGCTATGAGCGGCCGGTCTACCTGCATGGAGCGATGGAAAAGGTGACGGCCTACTATATTGCCGAGGGCATCGCTTTAGGTTCGGTCGAACCCGTGGGAACGCGTGGCAAGGAACTGGCGGGTGAAATCGTATTGTGCCCTCCCGGAGATCTTGCCGGCCGCTGGGTCCGGCGTTTCGCCGATCCTGTGACAGCTGTTGCCTCCGGCTGGATGCGGGTGCGGGCCCGTGCGCGCCAGCGTGGCGCCCAGTTGCCGCTGATTGTCTCCGATCACGTCGACTGGCCTGACCTGTGCCGGACTGTGGAGGAAACCGGGGCAGGCCAGATCTGGGTGACCCACGGGGCTGAGGACGCCCTTTGTCACTGGTGCAAAACCGTTGGACGGGAAGCGCGACCTCTCAATATGATCGGCTATGGGGAGGAAGAGGCTGATTCTTCTCCGGTACCGGCATTGCTGCCCGCGTGAGAGGCGGGCCTGACCGGCTCCGGACCTGTCCATCCCCTGGCCTTGCCGGCCCTTGCCCGCCTGTCCGGCGAGCCAGTCCAGGCCAAGACCTAGCACCGGACCAGAGCCCAGGACTGAAGACATGGCTGACGATCGCTCCCCAGACCCCTCCCTAGCCGGTGACTCGCCCACCGCCCTTGAAGATGGCATTGCCGGCCTGTTTGACGACTACCTCACCGGCTTCAATGATGCAGATGCCGACACGCTCATCGACTGCTTCTACCTGCCGGCGACCATCTGGCAGATGGACAAGGGGTATGTCTTCGATGACGAGGAGGACCTTGCAGAGAACATCGAAGCGCTCCTGGAAGCGCTCGACAAGGAGAACATCTCTTTCTCCGAGTTCTCGGTCGTCTCCGCCCATATTTCCGGCACGACCGCGCTCGTCACGCTCGACTGGCGCCAGGAAAGTTCCGATGGCGAAAGCGTTTTCGAATTCACCTGCCACTATCATCTGATCTTTGATGGTGACGACTGGCGCATCGCCATGATCGTCAACGAGCAGTAGCGCGCTCAGGCTTTTGTCGTTCGTCTGAATGAAAAATGCCCGGTCCAGGACCGGGCATTTTGATGTCATGCTTGGGAAGCGGTCTCAGGCGTCGCGCTTTTTCGGCTTCTTCTTCAGGCCGGCAGCAGCACCGGGGCCAGCCTTGCCGGGCTTCTTGAAGCCGCCTTCCTTGAACGCGGGCTTGTTCTTGCGCGGAGCAAAGTCACCGTCCGGTCCGGACTTGGCCTTCTTCGGACCACGGGCGAGCGGAGCCTCGTCCATCGGCGTGAAAGCGGGATGCGTCGGACGCGGCTCGTCGTCTTCAAACCTGCGACGCTTGGCCGGGCCACCGGCTCCGCCGCCAAAGCCACCACGGCCACCAGAGCGTTCGCGGGCATTTTCGTAGCGGCTGCGGCCGTCGCCGTGTTCACGGCTGTTCTCGCGGAAGGCCGGGACCTGACCCGCGCGCATGTCGGTCACTTCGATCGACACGCCACGTTCGCCCGAGCCATCACGCCGGATAACCTCGGCGTATTTCTCGGCATGGCTGCCGTCGATCTCGAACAGGGTTTCGGTGCCGCCAATCTTGATGGCGCCGACTTCCTTCTTGGTGACATGACCGGCGCGGCAGATCATTGGCAGCAGCCAGCGCGGGTCGGCGCGATGCTTGTGACCCAGCGACAGGCGGAACCAGATGCCGTCCTCGAACTTGTTGCGCAACTCCTGCGACCGTGCGCCGCCGAAATCCTCATCGCGCTGGAACCGCTCACCGCGTTCCCCGCGTTCGCCGCGACCACCGCGCGACTCAAAGGAATCCTCGGTCAGCTCTTCGGGAGCAGGCAGACGGGACTGGTAGAGGCGGACGAACGCCGCTGCGATCCGTTCGGCGCCATGCACCTCCATCAGCTCGCGTGCGATGTCCAGATCTTCTTCCTCGGCAGCCTCGGCCAGCACCGGATCGGCAAGCAGGCGTGCCTTGTCCTGGGCGCGGATGGCATTGGCCGACGGGGCCTCCCGCCACTCGGCCTTGACGCCGGCCGTCTGCAGCAGGCGCTCGGCGGTGCGCCGGCGGGTGAAGGGAACGATCACCACGCTGGTGCCCTTGCGCCCGGCGCGGCCCGTGCGGCCCGAACGGTGCAGCAGGCCGGCCTTGCCGGTCGGCATGTCAGCGTGAATGACCAGATCCAGGTTCGGCAGGTCGATACCGCGCGCGGCAACGTCGGTGGCCACACAAACCCTGGCCCGGCCGTCGCGCATCGCCTGCAGCGCGTGGGAGCGCTCGGCCTGGCTGAGTTCACCCGAGAGCGCGGCAACGGAGAAGCCCCTGTTGCCAAGACGCGAGGTCAGCCGGTTGACAGCTTCACGGGTGGCGCAGAACACGATGGCCTTCTGGGCTTCGTGATAGCGCAGCACGTTGATGATGGCGTTTTCGCGCTCGTTCGGTACTACGGGCATGGCGACATAGTCGATGTCGACATGCTGCTCGCGGGCGTTGATGGTGGTCAGGCGCACGGCGTTGCGCTGGTAGCGCTGCGCAAGGTCGGCAATCGGCTTCGGCACGGTCGCCGAGAACATCAGCGTGCGGCGGTCCTGCGGGGCGGCGTCGAGAATGAACTCGAGATCCTCACGGAAGCCGAGGTCCAGCATTTCGTCGGCCTCGTCGAGAACGATGGCCCGGATCGCGGACAGATCAAGCGCGCCGCGCTCGATGTGGTCACGCAGGCGGCCCGGGGTGCCAACGACGATATGCGCGCCGCGCTCCAGGGTCCGGCGCTCTGCGCGCGGGTCCATGCCGCCGACGCAGGAGGCCGTGTGCGCTCCGGCTTCTTCGTAGAGCCAGGTCAGTTCGGCCTTGACCTGCAGCGCCAGTTCGCGGGTCGGTGCGATGGCAAGAGCCAGCGGCAGGCCTGCCTGGGGCAGCTTGTCCTTGTCGCCCAGCAGCGTCGGAGCGAGGGCGAGGCCGAAGGCAACCGTCTTGCCGGAGCCGGTCTGTGCGGAGACCAGCAGGTCAGCCTCGGCAGGAGCTTCGGAGAGAATGGTCTCCTGCACGGGGGTGAGGCTGGAGTAGCCGCGCTTCGCCAAAGCGGAGGCCAGCGCCGGAGAGACGGCGTTTGTATCGATCATGCGTGTCTTTCGTGAAGGGGGCGGGCGAGCGGAATACTACCGCAAGGGCCGGCCAGATTTTTCAATTGCTCCTATACTTCAAACTGCGCCTGCCGTCCACCAAAGAGCGGATAAAGCTGCGTCTTTGGTTGAGATTGTCGCGCGGAGGCCTTTCCGCGCCGGTCCAGCGCTCTAAGATGCGCCCATGGAAGCCTTTGCCCGCCTGCTCGACAGTCTCGCCTTCGAGAGTTCCCGCAATGCCCGTGAGGCCTTGCTGGTGGACTATTTCCGGCGCACGCCGGATCCTGATCGCGGCTATGCCCTCGCTGCGCTCACCGGGACGTTGTCCTTTCGCACGGCCAAGCCGGCGCTGCTGAAGGCCCTGGTCAGCGAACGTTCGGATCCGGTGCTTTTTGCCCTGTCCTATGATTTTGTCGGCGATCTGTCCGAGACAATTGCCCTGATGTGGCCCGCGCCTGGCACGGCCGGTTCGGCCGCTGTCCGGTTGTCGGAGGTGGTGGAGCAATTGAGCGCGGCCGGTCGCGCCGATGCCCCGCGTCTGATCACGGCATGGCTTGACAGCCTGGATGATACCGGCCGCTGGGCCTTGCTGAAGCTGGTGACCGGCGGCTTGCGGGTTGGTGTATCGGCCCGTCTTGCCAAGACGGCCCTGTCCAAACTTGGCACTGTATCCGTCGACGAGATCGAGGATGTCTGGAACACGCTGAAGCCGCCATTTGCCTCGCTTTTCGATTGGATCGAAGGCCGTGCCGGAAAGCCGGAGAGCCGCGATCCGGCTCCATTCCGACCGCCGATGCTGGCCCATCCCCTTGATGAAGCGAAGGACTTCGATCTGCTCCCGCCGTCGGATTTCGTCGCAGAATGGAAATGGGACGGCATCCGCATTCAAGCTGCCGCCGGGCAGGAGGGCGGGGTCTGGCATCGCCGGCTCTATTCGCGTTCCGGTGACGATATCACTGCGGCCTTTCCCGATTTGCTTGAGCATTTGTGCTTTGATGGCGCCATCGACGGCGAGTTGCTGGTGGTTCGCGATGGCGAGGTGCAGCCCTTCTCCGAGTTGCAGCGTCGCCTGAACCGCAAGACTGCAGATGCAAAGCTCATGCAGTCATTGCCCGTCGCGATCCGGGCCTATGATCTCCTGTCGGAGAATGGCGAGGATCTGCGGCCCCTCGGCTTCTTGCAACGCCGCGCGCGGCTGGAGGCGCTGTTGCAGCGGCTGCAGTCACCGCGAACCGATCTTTCGCCGCTGATCCCCTTTCGCGACTGGACCGAATTGGCTGCAGTCAGGGCCGAGCCGTCGTCCCGCCTGTCTCCCGCCGATGCGGCGGCGGTCGAAGGTGTAATGCTGAAACGCGCGCTGGCGCCTTATGTGCAAGGTCGCCCGAAAGGCGAGTGGTTCAAGTGGAAGCGTGATCCGTTCCTGATCGATGCGGTGCTGATGTATGCACAGCGCGGTCACGGCAAGCGATCATCGTACTACTCCGACTACACCTTCGGCGTCTGGCGCGGGGCTGAACTGGTGCCCGTCGGCAAGGCCTATTTCGGCTTCACGGATGAGGAACTGCTGCAGATCGACAAGTTCGTTCGGACCAACACGATCGGCCGCTTTGGTCCGGTCCGGGAGGTCTTGCGTCAGCCGGACAAGGGGTTGGTGCTGGAAGTGGCGTTTGAAGGGCTGAACCGGTCAAGTCGGCACAAATCCGGCCTTGCCATGCGCTTTCCGCGCGTGTCGCGCCTGCGCTGGGACAAGTTGCCTGCCGAAGCCGACCATATCGAAGCGCTGGAGGCGCTCTTGTCCGCCACGCGAGCGTGACTTGCTTTTGATCGCGCAATCCCGACACTGTCGCCGCCGTAGGACTGGCGCCTTAGCCCTGGGAGAATCTGTATGTCGGTGACGATTGAGTATTTTTATACGCACGTTTCTCCTTGGGCCTATTTCGGCCATGCAGCTTTTCTGGATCTGGCGACCTTGCATGGGGCAACCGTCGTGTTTCGGCCGGTCAATCTCGGCGGGGTCTTTGATGCCTCGGGCGGCATGCCGCTGGCCAAGCGTCACCCGGTTCGTCAGGCTTACCGGTTGATCGAGTTGCAGCGCTGGCGCGACAAGCGCAATCTGCCGCTGAACATTCACCCGAGCCACTTTCCCGCTGATCCGACCCTCGCGGATTGCTGCGCGCTCGCCCTTATTGAGCAGGGTGGGCCGGTCGCAGCCTTTTCGGACAAGGCCTTCCGCCATATCTGGGCTGAGGACGGCGATCTCAACGACCGCGCCAGCCTGAAGGCGCTGGCGGATGCTGTCGGAGCCGATGGCGAGCAGATGCTGGACCTGGCGGACAGCGCAGAAATCAAGGCGGTCTATGCGGAAAACCAGGCCCGCGCTGTCGAACTCGGGGTGATCGGATCGCCTTGTTACGTGCTCGACGGCGAGCCGTTCTGGGGACAGGATCGTCTCGATCTGCTGGCCGATGCGCTGGTCAGCATGCGCGCGCCCTACAAGCCTGTGTAATTCCCGCCGTCCTTTCGACATAGACATGCGTTACAGCTATGCTCAATCTCGCGCTCTCGATGCAGTGAGTGGCAAGCGCGTTTGGAGAGTGTTGCAATGGCACGGATCAGCCCTTTGGCATCTCAGGGAAAACGAGTTGCGCGCGCCAGCGGCGTGGCTCTGCTGCTCGTCCTCGTCAGTCTCACAGCCGTCTCGGCGGAGGGACAGGCCCTGAAAGCGCCTGCCTTGGTGACTGGCGACGACCCGCAACGTTTTGCACTGGTTGAAGTCGAGGGCGAGTATCTGCGCCTCGACCGACGCCTGGGCGATATCAGCACCTGCAAGAAGCTGAACGATGTCTGGCGTTGTTCACCCGCGCCCGATGCCGAGCTTGCCTATCTCGCGGAGATCGAACGCCTGTCTGCGGAAGTCACGGAGTTGAAGGCGCGGCTCGCCAGTCTGGGCATGACCCCGAGCGATGGCGCAACCCCGATGCCCCTGACCGGCAAACCGGAACAGGACGCGCCGAAGGCCGAGACACCTAAAAATGAGCCCCTGCGCACTCCGCGCTTGTCCGAAAAGGACGAGAAGGAACTGGAGGAAGTGCTCGGCTTCACTGAAATGGCCATGCGCCGGTTTTTCGGCCTGATGCGCGAGTTCCAACAGGATCTGGACGGAACCGCGCGTCCCTGACCGCCTTCTCCCCCGAAGGCAGACATTCTAGTCCATCTTGATGCGCAGGATCGCTTCCCGTTGTTCCGCGCCAAGCTGGATAGCCTTTCTCGTTTCCTGGTGCATGGGCAGCACGACGGCATCGCACAGCGCAACAAGACGCGCGGTCCGCGCTTCGAACAGGTGATGGCGCATTGAAAAGGTACTGGCCTGGCAACCGGTGATGCCACTCGCCACAATGACGCTGTCGCCGGCCTTGATCGGCCCTGCCCAGGACAGTTTCATTTCCACGGCGACCCGGCCGGCCTGCATCGAAGCCAGCGTGGCCCGGTTCAGCGGTGTACGTTCCCACACGAAAGGTGCCGCTTCGGTGAAGCAGCCCAGTGCAAAGCCGTCGTCTGCCTTGCCGTCCGCACCCAGATGTCGCGACAGGACTGTGGCCCGGTGACTGACCTCGGCTCCACTTGCGAGGATACCGTCCAACGTTGAGCGCAGGCTTGCCGGTGTCGCCGAGAGCCCGCGCGGGGCGGCGGCTTCCGGCATGGGGCCCTGGCTGTCCTTGAACCGGGCTCGCAGTGTACGGGCCGCTTCAAGAGCAGGATTATAGCCGTCAATCGCGGTGGCGATCAGCGTGCCGCTGGTGGCATCGCGCATTTCATGGACGACGGTGAGAATATGCGGACCATCGAAACAGACATAGGCGCTGACACGCAACAAGGTTCCGGATCGGGCTTCGTGATGGTAGCGGACATGCCGGACCCGCCGCGCCCCGACAAGAGATTCGCTGAAACCGGTCAGAAGGCGAAACTGACGTTCGGATTCCTCGAAGCGCGAAAAGTAAAACTGCACATTGAGATGGGCGTTCTCGTCAAGCTCCCAAGCGTTGACGAGCGACAGCAGTGTATCGTGAGCTGGCATGGTCCGGGCAGTTCCATTTCTCTATGCAGGAAAATACGAAGCGGTCGAGACCTGGACACGACTCAACCAGCATCACTGCATACTTACCCTGAGGAAATTATCAATGAGATTGTTGCTTTCTAGTGAAATAGAGAGCCCAAAGTTCTGAAAGACATGGCATCCGCCGGGGAAAATGCGGATTTCTGCCTTGTTGCCGCTGCTGATCCACCGGCTTGCCATGAACATCGTATCGTCCAGCAGGGGGTCGCGAGTGCCAACCGTAAAATGTGCCCTCGGCATACCTTTAAGGTCTGCAAGCAGGGGCGAGATGTCCGGTTGGGCCGGATCATGCCCGTGGCTCAGGTAGTGGCGCACGAACATGTCGAGGTCTCGGGTGTTCAGGACGAGCTTCTCACTCCCCCAGGTGCGGGCGCTTGGCGTCAGGCGCAGGTCGAAGCAGCCCGCGATGAAAACAGCTGCACGAAAGGGCGAAATCTGGTGACGGTCGCGCAGCCGCAGCAGCGTTGCAGCGGCCAGGTTCGCGCCTGCACTGTCGCCGCCAATGGCCAGTCGCGACACTCCGAGTTCGGCGCTGCCGGGTCCTGCGAGCCAGAGCGCGGCACTCTCACAATCGTCTGGTCCGCAGGGATACGGGTGTTCAGGGGCGAGGCGATAGTCAACAGAAATCACGATCAGGCCGGTGCGGTCGGCGAGTTCGATGAGCCGGGCGTCCTGGAGGTCGGCACCGCCAAAGGTCCAGCCGCCGCCATGGATATGCAGGAAGGCTCCGCAAATCTCGCCGAGCGGCTTCAGGATCCGCAGCTTTACCGGACCATGCAGGCCATCGATGACCCGGTCGACGGCTCTTGGGCTTCTCTCAGGTGGCGGGAATGGCCCAAGCCCCTGTTCCCGTCGTTCGCGGACGACCTGCGGGGGAAAGCTCCACTGATCGGGCAGGGCGGCGAGCCGGATCGACAGATCATGATTGAAGGCGCGTGTCTCCTCCGTTGCCGCTGCGGGATCAAATACGGATGGGTCGAGTGTGAACATGCGGCCTCGCAAATCTGGCATCAGCATGTCGAGGCTAGAGCTTGGCCTTCCAACTGCCAAGCCGGTCGCTCCGATATCCCAAGAGCTTCAGACAGAAAGCCTGCGCGCACCTTGTCCGCGAGGCTTGCGCATGTGGCGCGCTGGCAACATAATCTGCCGCGCTTTGCGGTTGCGGGAGGAGGCCGGTCCGCGAAGCGATGCGGTGGCCTTTTTTAGATATGCATCCACCTTGAGCAGAGGTGCATGCAAAGGTCGGCCATGATCGGAGCTGGGGCACTGTGCAGGGGCAATGTGCAAGTGCCTTGCGCAGCAAGCGCCCGGTTGGAAGAAAAGCAGGCCACAAGGGGGGCAGAGGGTTTTGGCAGATACCAGCTACCAGTTCATTATTGCGGATGACCATCCGCTTTTCCGTGGTGCGCTGCGCCAGACCCTCGAGATGCAATATCCCGGCGCACAGATTGTTGAAGCCGGTGCCCTGGAGGATGTGACCGGCCAGCTTGATGGCGAGGACGATGTTGATCTCGTCTTACTGGACCTGACCATGCCCGGGATGCGCGGGTTCTCCGGCTTGATGTATTTGCGGGCGCAGTTTCCATCGGTGCCGGTCGTGATCGTGTCGGCCAACGAGGAAGCCGGCGCGATCCGCCGCAGCATCGAATTTGGCGCCTCGGGCTTCATCCCGAAGTCGCGCGGCATCGAGGTCATTCGCGAGGCGATCGCCGCTGTCATGCAGGGCAATGTCTGGACACCGGCCGATGTGGATGTCACGACCCCCGACGAAGGTGCCGATGTGGTTCGCCGTCTGGCGACCTTGACGCCGCAACAGGTCCGGGTCCTGATGATGTTGTCGGAAGGTCTGCTCAACAAGCAGATTGCCTACGAACTGTCGGTGTCGGAGGCGACCGTCAAGGCACATGTCTCGGCCATATTGCAGAAGCTGGGCGTGGAAAGCCGAACCCAGGCCGTGATCGCCGCCTCGAAGATCGAGGCCGGCCAATGGCAGATTACCGATAATGACACTGTTTGATCTCTTGCTCGGGTGAGCGATCGGACTGAGAGCAACTCGTTGCCGCTGCAAGGCCGGTACCATTAATCCGCATTTGCCAATCCACTTTACCCGCCATTCATGACAGGTGCGGTACACCTGACCTTGGGGAAACAGAACAAGGGTCCATGCGCAAAGGCGTGGTCGGGGTGGAATGGTCAACTGGTTCAAGGGCGGTACCGGGGTGTTGACCCGGTTGCGCAACATCTTTCCCGACCCGGCTTTACCGGGCCATCAGGAGAGTATGGTCGAGCGGCAAGCCCTTGCTGTCGCCTTCGGCGGCTCGGCAGGTGACGAGGCCCTGACGCGCCGTGTCCATGCGGCGCAGGTCGGGGCAATCCTCCGGCTGGCGCCCTACACTTTTTTTGCCAACCTGTTCAATCTCGTGATCCTGTTCCTGGCGCTGGCGGGAACATTCCCGTTCTGGCTCGCACTGACCTGGGCCGCGGCTGTTCTCGTGGTCCTCTCGTTCGGGCTGCGATCCTGGTGGAGCAATCTGAAAAGGCCGATTATCGCGGCCTCGCCGCGCGCGTTACGGGCGGCGACATACCATTCGGGTATTCTGGCGGCCCTGTGGGCCTGTGGGCCGCTGGGCGTCATGATGACGGATGATCCGTCGAAGTTTCTGGTTATTGCCTGCATCACCACCGGGATGATCTGCGCGGGCGGGTTTGTTCTGGCAACCGTTCCGGCCGCCGCAATTACCTGGGTTGCGGTCATCGCAATCTCTGCGGCCTGCACGCTGGTGGTCGAGGACACGCCGGTGACCCTGTCGATCCTGGTCCTGCTCGCGACCTACTGCATGATCGTCATAGGCTCGGTGATCTCCACGTCCCGGTTGTTCGTGACCCGTTTCATGGTCGAGGCAGAACTGCATCGACGCGGTGAAGTCATTCATCTGCTGCTGAATGACTTTGAGCAGTCGTCCAGCGATTGGTTGTGGGAGACCAATTCGGCCGGGGTTCTGCAACGCGCTTCCAGCCGGTTCAGTGAAGTCTGCGGCTTGCCGCCGGAAGCCCTGCAGGGGCGGCGGCTGAGCGAGATGCTTGCCGGAGCCAAGGATCCGGCCAATGGCTGGGGTATATTGGCGGAGTTGATGGAGCACCGTCAGGCGTTCCGCGAGCATCCGGTTCCGGTCAAGATCCGGGGTGAGGCAAGGTGGTGGGCCCTGACCGGGCGTCCTGCCTTTGACGAACGCGGACGCTTCAAGGGGTATCGCGGCGTCGGGTCGGATATCACCGAATCCCGCCGGGCGCAGGATCTCGTCACCTACATGGCCGAACATGATGCCCTGACCGGCGTTGGCAATCGCAACTGGTTGCTCTCGCGCGCCCAGGACGCCATGGCGGAAGCGTATGCCGAGGGAACCACGCTGAGCCTGCTGATGGTTGATCTCGACAACTTCAAGGCAATCAATGACACGCGGGGCCATCCGGTCGGCGACGAGATCCTCAACCGGGTCGCGCAACGGTTCAAGACGGTCTGCGATGGCCGGGCGGATCTGGCCCGCATCGGTGGTGATGAGTTTGCCGTGCTTCATGTCAGTTCCTGCCGGGAGGAAACCGAACGCCTCGCGACGCAACTGATCGAGATCCTTGACCAGCCGATCACGACAGAACATGGCGGGCACGCAATCGGGGCCACCATTGGCATTGCCTCCACTCCGGGGCACGCCGAGACCATCGAAGACCTGATGCGGGTTGCAGATATTGCCCTGTACCGGGCCAAGCGCGCTGGCCGTGGCCGGGCGCTGTATTTCGAAGTGGAGATGGAGCGCGAGGTTCGGGAACGGCGCGAGCTGGAAAATGCGCTCCGTTATACCCTCGAGCGCGGTGGCTTGTCGCTGGCGTTCCAGCCGATCGTCTCGGCCCGTTCCGGCGAAGTGGTTTCCTGTGAAGCGCTTCTGCGCTGGGAGGATCCAGGCTTCGGCACCGTTCCGCCCTCCCTGTTCGTACCGGTGGCTGAAGAAGCGGGTCTGATCGTGCCGATCGGCGCCTGGGTCCTGCAGGAGGCCTGCCGTCGCGCCATGGCGGCCGATCCTCAGATCGACATTGCCGTCAATCTCTCTCCCCTCCAGTTCGCAGCGCCCGGCCTGGTCGATACGGTGCGCCAGGCTCTGGACACTTCCGGCCTGCCGCCGCAGCGCCTGATTCTCGAAATCACGGAATCGGTCCTTATCCAGGACTTCGGCTCGACGGCCACTACGCTGGCAGAGCTTGCAGCCCTTGGGGTGCGCATTGCACTGGACGACTTCGGCACCGGCTATTCGTCCCTGTCCTATCTGCGCCAGTACAAATTTGACCGCATCAAGATTGACAAGTCCTTCGTCGCCGAGATCGGGCGCGGCGGCGAGAGCATTGCCATCATTTCAGCGGTCATCATTCTCGCGCGCAGCCTCGACATGGAAGTGACCGCTGAAGGCGTTGAATCCGAGGCCCAGGCCGAAATGCTGCGCCTGATGGGATGCGACACCCTTCAGGGCTACTACTTTGGCCGCCCCGCTGCTGACTTTCCGCAAATGCTGCCCTCAACGCCCGCCCGCCAGGCTTCGGCCTGATCTGGCCTATTCAGCGGGCAGGAGTTCGGCCCGGCAACGGGCCAGATGCGCGCGCAGCGCTGCCGGCTTCACCGGCTTGTTGATCAGTGCGATGTCCCGGTCCTGCGCCTCGGCGCGCACCGGACGGCTGCGATCGGCGGTGATGAGGATCGCCGGGATATCTGCGCCGAACTTCCAGCGCAACCGCACAACACAGTCGATGCCGTTGCCCTGATCGAGGTGATAGTCCACCAGCATGATATCCGGCGCCCGCCCGGCTTCTGCAATGCGTTCAATGGCCTCTACGTCATTCGCAGCCGTCATCGCCGTGCAGTTCCAGCTCTCTAGCAGGCGCCGCATGCCGTCGAGAATGTTGGGCTCGTTGTCGATGGCCAACACAAGCAGCCCGTCCAACTGGCCGGGAATGGCGGTAGGTTCCGGGGGCAGGATGGTTTGTGGCAGCGCAGCGGCCGTCGGCAGTTCCACTGCGAAACACGATCCCTTGCCACTGCGGGAGCGCAGGGTTACCGGATGATCGAGGACGCGGCTGATCCGCTCGACAATGGACAGGCCGAGCCCGAGGCCCTTGGCCGCACGCATGCCTTCGTCGAGACGGTGAAACTCGAGGAAGATCGCCTTCTGCTTCGAGGCCGGAATCCCGAGCCCGGTGTCATGCACCTCCACCACCACCCGGCCCGCATGCCGGCGACAGCCAACAAGCACCTTGCCCCGACTGGTGTATTTGACGGCGTTCGAGATGAGGTTCTGCAACAGCCGCCGCAGCAGCCGCCTGTCAGAGCGCACCGACAGGGACGGGGCGACAAAGGTCAGTTCGAGACCCTTTTCCTGCGCCACCGGCTCGAACTCCAGCCGCAGGCTCTGCAGCATTTCATCGAGCCGGAAGATCGTGTGTTCGGGTTTCAAGGCGCCGGTGTCGAGCCGGGAAATATCGAGCACGGCGCCGATGATATCCTCGACCGATTCCAGCGACGCTTCGACATTGCGCACCAGGTCGCCGACGTCCCCCTCCTGATACCGGTTTACCAGAACGGACGCATAGAGCCGGGCGGCGTTGAGCGGTTGCAGGATGTCATGGCCGGCAGCGGCCAGAAACCGTGTCTTGCCGATGTTTGCCTCTTCGGCCGCATGGGTCGCCGTCACGAGCTGGTGGTTGACGCGCGTCAGTTCTTCCGTCCGTTCCCGCACCCGCCGTTCGAGCGTTTCATTCGCCCGTGCCAGCGCCTCCTCGGCCAGCACCCGCTCGGTGATATCCGTGAAAGTGGTGACGATGCCCCCATCGGGCATCGGGCTGATACGCACTTCCAGCACGGTGCCGGACAGGAGCAGTCGCTCCTGGAAGGTCTCCTGCCGGATCACCAGCTTGTCGAGCCGATCGGAAATCACCGCTTCCGTGGCCCCCCCGGCCAGTTCTCCCCGTTCCGCATTGAAGCGGATGATGGCATCGAGCTGGGTGCCGACCTGGCCAAATTCCGGAGGTAGTCCCAGCAGGTCCCGGAAATGCCGGTTCCAGCAGATCAGACGCAGGTTCACGTCAAACACGCCGATGCCCTGCCGGACCTGATCGAGCGCGGTCTGCAGCAGGTCGCGGTTGTACTGGATCGCCTCGGAGGCGTCGTCCAGCAGCTTCATCGCGCCCTTGATGTTGGAATCCCGTCGCTTCAGCATCAGCGACAGCACCAGTCGCGAGGAGGCCGCGCCGATGGCCGAGGCCAGAAGCTGTTCGGAGTAGCGCAGCATCTGCGCGTCTGCGGTGGCGTTCTGGTCCAGCGTCAGACCGCGTTCCCGGGCGTAGCGTTCGAAGGATCGCTCGGTGCGTTCGACACCGAGATAGCGGGCGACGGTCGACTTCAGATCGCCAATGGTCACATTGGTGCGCCACAGCCGCAGCGAAGGGGTTGGCAGGATGTCCGGCGGCACGAAGATGTTGGCCTGCAGTCGTTCCGCCGGCTCCGGCGTCCGGCTCAGCGAAAAGCCGATATAGCAGGCGATATTGACCAGCAGGCTGAAAGCGACCCCATGCAGGAACGGATCCGCTTCGATGCCGAACAGGGCCTGCGGCCGCAACAGCTCCAGTCCGAACGGGCCGGTATCGAGAAAGCTCTCCGGGAACAGCCCGGACCGGGCGAATGTCGGCAGCAACAGGGTGTAGAGCCAGAGGCCGAAGCCACTGGCCATGCCGGCAATCGCCCCGCGCGCGGTCGCCCGGCGCCAGACCAGCGCTCCAACGAAGGAGGGGGCGAACTGGGCGATGGCCGCGAATGACAACAGGCCGATGGAGGACAGTGCCGCCGTATCGCCGGCCGCGCGGTAGTAGGCATAGGACAGCAGCAGGATGAACAGGATCGCGGTGCGCCGGGTCCGCAGCAACAGCCGGCTCATGTCGCGCGCCGGGGCCCCGGCCGCCTCTTCCTGCGCCCTGCGCCTGAGGATCAGGGGGACGACGATGTCATTCGAGATCATGATCGACAGGGCAACCGTCGCCACGATGACCATGGCCGTGGCTGCAGACAGGCCGCCAATGAAGGCAAACAGGGCCAGCAGGCCTTGCCCTTCGGAAATGGGCAGCGCCAGCACATAGGTATCGGCATTGACGGACGCCGGCAGGGTGAGCAAACCGGCAGCGGCGATGGGAATGACGAACAGGTTGATCAGGACGAGATACAGCGGAAACAGCCATGTCGCCCGGCGCAACTCAGCCTCCGAGTTGTTTTCCGTGACGATCACATGGAACTGGCGCGGCAGCATGAGAACAGCGATGGTCGACAGGGTCGTCATCGCAATCCAGTTGCCGGTATCAATCGGCTGGGCAAAGACCTTTGCGGTCTCCGGATGCGTCGCAATGGCGGCGACGAGGTCGAGCGGTCCCTCGAAAAGCCCGTAGGTAACCCAGATGCCGACGGCCAGAAAAGCAATCAGCTTGACGATGGCCTCCAGGGCAATCGCCAGCATCAGGCCTTCCTGGTGCTCGGTTGCATCGATGTGGCGTGTTCCGAACAGCCAGGCGAAGCCAGCAAGTCCGATGGCAATCAGCAGGGTTATGTCGCCGAAGGATGTGACCAGCGACGTACCATCGGGAGGGCCGAAGGGGCCGATCATGGTTGCGACCGAGAGTGAGATCGCTTTGAGTTGCAGCGCTATGTAGGGAATGATGCCAATGACGGCGATGACGCTCGCCACGGCTGCCACCGTCTGGTGCTTGCCATAGCGCGCGCCGATGAAGTCCGCGATCGACGTGATCTTCTCAGCCTTTGACAACTGGACGATCCGCCGCAGGATCGGGAAGCCGAAGGCGAAGAGCAGAACCGGGCCGATGTAGATCGTCAGGAACTCGAAGCCGTTTCGCGTCGCCCCTCCGACCGATCCGTAAAATGTCCAGGATGTGCAATAGACCGACAGGGAGAGCGCATAGATCAGCGGGCGCCCCTTGCCGCCGCGCCACAGCCGCGCAGCCCTGTCGCCGTAGCTAGCGATGGCGAACAGCAGCAGAATGTATCCCAGCGCCGTCAGTGTGACGATCCAGCCATCCAGCATGGTCTGCCCGGTGTCCTGTCCCGATCTGGCGTCCAGATCCGGGCGCGGTAGTGCCGCTTTTGGTTGTTCACATACGGCAAACCGATCGAATGCCGCCTCCCAGGGTGATCGGACCACAGCTCGGGGGCACTGTCTATTCGCCTTCAGGCGGGGCCCTCTTCTGGATCGCATTCAGAATGTGTTAAGCCTTCCACCTGAGGGGCTGCGGCACACAGCGCATTGCCGCGCCTGGACTGCATGGGGAGCAAAACATGCTGAAGGAATTCAAGGAATTCGCCATCAAGGGCAACATGCTCGACATGGCTATCGGTATCGTCATTGGCGCGGCCTTCAGTGCGATTGTCTCGTCCATGGTCGATGACATCATCATGCCGCCGATTGGCCTGATCCTCGGAAATGTGGATTTTTCCGAGCTTTTCCTTGTGCTCAAGGAAGGCGCGGTCCAGGGGCCTTACGCAACGGTTGATGCGGCCAAGTCTGCCGGTGCGGTGACCTGGAACCTGGGGCTCTTCATCAACGCCGTGGTGAAGTTCACCATCGTGGCCTTCGCGCTCTTTATCGTGGTCAAGGGTGTCAACCGCCTGCGCCGCGAAGACGAGGGCAAGCCTGCCGCCCCGGCGGCTCCAAGCCGCGAGGAAGTCCTCCTCGGTGAAATCCGCGACCTGCTGAAGAAGTGAGGGTCGGTGGCATCGCTGGTTCTTGACTGGCGGTGTGTTTGCCTGACGCGGTCCCGGGTGGTGCGGGCAAAGGGGTCGCATGTCGCTTTCCGGGCCGGTCTTTGCCGGCCCGGCTTTCGCTCCGGTTTCATCTCAGAGATTTGCAGAAGGCAGTTTCGTGACCCAGTCGCTCTTGAACGCATTGCGCGCCGCCGCCAGACAAGCCCCGGAAAGCGGGATTGTCGAGGTCGTCAATGCCGCCCGCGGGCGCGCCGACCTGATCCCGCTCTGGGTCGGCGAAGGTGACCTGCCGACGCCGGAATTCATCTGTGAAGCTGCGGCAGGCGCGCTGAAGGCAGGCGAGACTTTTTACACCTATCAGCGTGGCTTGCCGGAGCTGCGCCAGGCGCTGGCGGATTACCACGCCCGCGTCTATGAGCGTCCCTTTGATGCCGAACGGTTCTTTGTGACCGGGTCCGGCATGCAGTCGATCCAGATTGCCGTCCAGATGATTGTCGGCGCCGGCGACGAGGTGCTTGTTCCGACGCCGGCCTGGCCCAACATCGCCGCTGCGGTGGGCATCTGCGGTGGGAACCCGGTGTCCGTGCCCATGCATTTCGGAACCCTTGGCTGGACCCTCGATCTTGACCTTCTGGCCGCCAGCGTGACGCCGCACACCCGGGCGATCTTTCTGAATTCGCCCAGCAATCCGACCGGTTGGGTTGCTGACCATTCGACCCTCTTGGCCATTCTGGCACTTGCCCGCAAACACGGGCTGTGGATCATCTCGGATGAGGTCTATGGCCGCTTCTACTATGGCGAAAGGGGGCGTGCCCCATCGCTTCACGACATTGCCGATGATGGCGATCGCATTCTTTATGTGAACACGTTCTCCAAGAACTGGGCCATGACCGGATGGCGCATCGGCTGGATGTCAGCCCCGGCAGAGCTGGGGCAGGTGATTGAAAACATGGTGCAATACTCCACCTCCGGTGTCGCGGCCTTTATGCAGCGTGCAGCTCTCGCCGCGCTCTCGCCGCAAGGCGATGCTTTCCTGGCCGAGCAGATTGCCCGGGCCGAGGCCGGTCGCAGGATCGTTTGCGATGCCATTTCCGGCTTGCCCGGGTGCCGCTTTGCAGAGCCGGAGGGGGCTTTCTATCTGTTCTTTGGGCTGGATGCGCATCCGGACAGCCGGCGGCTCGCGATGGATCTCGTGCGCGAGGTGGGGCTTGGTCTGGCGCCCGGGTCGGCGTTCGGGGCAGCGGGCGAAGGGTTCCTGCGCTTGTGCTATGCCCGGCGCCAGGACCATCTGGTCGAAGGCACGCTGAGACTGTCCAGGTGGCTTGCGGATTGATGAAAACGGCACTGGCAAGTTACGCAATTTCCCGTAAGATTTATAATTCATGCGTCACAAGTGGCGTATTGGCTGCAACCGCAGGCGGCGAGGGGCATGGTTGAGGGACCAACTCCACGCAAGGAACCAGTAGAGGACGAGCCAGTGTGGACGGTTTCAGGGGCGCGGCTCGAAGGTGTGCTGGACACAGCCGTCGACGGCATCGTGGTGATCGATGATCACATGCGGGTACTGGCCTATAACAAGGCCTGTGAACGTTTGTTCGGCTATACCGCATCGGAAACACTTGGGCAGAATGTGTCCATGATCATGCCGCGCCACTATGCTGAAGCGCATGATGGCTATGTAAAGCACTATCTCGAAACCGGTGAAAAGCGCATCATCGGCATCGGCCGCGAGGTGGCGGCACGCCACAAGGATGGCACTGAATTTGCGGTCGAACTGTCGGTCGGCGAGACCGTGACGCCGGACGGGCGTCAGTTTATCGGCATCTTGCGCGACCTGCGTCCGCGCAAGCAGATCGAGCGCAGTCTTGCCCAGGCGCAGGCACAGCTCCTGCACATGACCCGCATCAGTGCCATCGACGAGATGGGCGCTGCCATCGCCCATGAACTCAATCAGCCGCTGACGGCGGTCCTGCTTTATCTGCAGGCCGTTGTGCGCAAGGCCCGTGACCGTGAGTTGCTCGACGCACAGATGCTTGGCGTGATCGAAAAGGCCATGCGCGAGGCCGAGCGTGCCGGCGAGATTATCCAGCGGATGCGGCAACTCGTTGAAAAGCGCGAGCCGGAACGCTCAGAGACGGACATCGGACCGTTTGCCCAATCCTGTGTCGAGCTTGTCGAACTGGGCAGCATCGACAGCGAGACACTCTTCCAGACCGTAATCGATCCCCGGATGCCTCCGGTATCGATGGACCCGGTGCAGATCCGGCAGGTTCTGGTGAACCTGCTGCGCAATGCCCGCGAAGCTGTAGCGGCTTCGGAGGTCAAGCAGGTCCGCCTTGAGGTCACGATTGACGACGGGTTTGTCGAGTTCCGCGTGTCCGACAGCGGCCCGGGTGTGCCGAAGGAAGTCGTGCCGGAATTGTTTCGCGCGTTTTCAAGCCACAAGCGCAAGGGGCTGGGGCTCGGCCTCGCGATTTCCAGGACCATTGCGCAGAATCACGGGGGCGACCTCGTGCTTCGACAAGGTACAGGGCAGGGTGCGACCTTCGTGCTTCGGCTTCCTGTTGAATGCGGCATTGATAGTGCGCGGGCCCCGGATCAATAAGGGTAAGTGCGCAGTATTCTGATTCGTAAGTGAAAGGACTGAATGGCCATGAGCAACGTCAACACGGACGCAAGCCAGACCATCTATGTGGTCGATGATGATCCGGCAGTCCGCGACGCGCTCTCGGTGGTCTTCGAAATGGAGGGGTTCACGGTCCGCAGCTTTGCAGACGGCGATGCCTTCATTGAAGCGGTCAAGTCCCAGGTTCCGGCCAGCGTCATTCTCGATGTACATATGCCGGGGCGTTCCGGTATCGATGTGCTGAAGACACTGAGCGCTGACCACTATGATGCCCCGGTCTTCATCATCTCCGGGCAGGGCGATATTCCAATGGCTGTCGAGGCAATCCGCAGCGGAGCGTTCGATTTCATTGAGAAGCCCTTCAATGCTGACACGGTTGTCGAGCGGGTGCGGGAAGGGATTGCGGCTTTGGCGACCCGAAACGCTGCCGCTGAGGCCCATTCCGGGTTCCAGGGCGCCGAGCTCCTGACGCAGCGCGAGCGCGAGGTCCTGGGCCGGATTACAGCCGGCGCGTCGAACAAGGAAGCCGGTCGTGAACTTGGGATCAGCCCGCGCACCGTGGAAGTGCACCGGGCCCGCATCATGGAAAAGCTTGGTGCGCGCAACGCCGCCGACCTCGTCCGCATCGTCCTGGGACACTGAGACCGGCGACCGGCAACGCACGGAAACTACTCGCCGGGCCCTGGGGCGCGGCGACTTTCGTAGTAGTGCGTAGGTTACTCTGGCAAAGAAAGCCGTATAACTCAGAGAGCGAGCCCGAAGCGGGCGCCCTGGAGTTAGATCCTCGTGACGGTGCATATCATCGAAGATGATTATGGGGTTGCAGATGCGCTCGCAACGTTGTTGAGCGGCGTGGGGCATGACACCGTCTGCTATCCGGATGCAGAGTCGTTTTTTGAGGCAGCTCCGCCAGCTGCCGGAGATGTCGTTATCGTCGATCTGGGTTTGCCGGGATTGAGCGGTGTCCAGGTGGTGCGATGGCTGGATGAAATGAGAAATCCTCCGCGCGTCATCGTCATTTCCGGCCAGTCAAATGCGAATATCAGAAATATAATCTCAGAGCTTCGCCCAGTCGTGTTCTTGAGAAAGCCATTGTCTGAGGAGCTTATTGTTCCTCATCTGTGATAAGTTGCCGCATTTTTCTGAGGGTGTGATGCCAAATTCTTTAGTTTGGCTCTAAAATTCTACCTCTCTTTTCTCGCTGAAGCAATGAATCCGGGCTTCGTTTCTTTCCCGTTATGTAAAATACCTTACGCACTCGACCGGATTTTCGGGCTTCGATCGTCGGTCTAGGGTGGCACGGTCAGCAATCGGGAAGGTTCCGGACACCGGACGGGGTGTGGGGAGCCGGGACGCAGGAAAAAGGGTGGACGGACCCTCTGCGCCAGTTCCGAGCCTCGACTGGCAGCCATAGGAGGGAAAAATGGCTTATCTTGATCGCGCTCCCGACATGGACGTGTCCTATCGTGGACAGCTGAGCGTTCACCGCACTGGAGAAGCCTCTGCAACACTGTGCAGCTTTGGCGCCAAGTCCGTGCAGTTTCGCCCGCACGAAGTGGTTTATTTCGAAGGTGATCCTGCCGACCGGATCTTTGAGGTCGCGCGTGGAACCATCATGCTGTTCAAGCTCCTGCCGGACGGCCGCCGTCAGGTGGTCGAGATTCTGCGCACGGGCGATATTTTCGGCATTCCCAATGGCAGCGAGCAGGATTGCACCGCAGAGACCTTGACCGATGCCAAGGTCAACTCGCTTGATCTCAACCAGGTCGAGGCCTCGGCAGCCGTGCAGCGGCAGCTGACCAAATGCCTGATCGCGCAGATGCGGTCGCTGCATGAGCATGCGGTCCTGCTCGGTCGCAAGTCGGCAACTGAGCGCGTTGCGAGCTTCCTGATGCATCTCGTCCCCGAGCGTGGAACCAATTCCTGCGTCGGACCTGTTGATGAGGCCAATGACAGCCGCCAGGTCAAGCTGCACATGACACGCCAGGAAATTGCCGACTATCTCGGACTGACAATCGAGACCGTCAGCCGTGTCATTTCCGATATGAAGCGTCGTGGCCTGATCAACGTTGAACGCAACGACGAGATCCGCCTCAACAAAGTCTGTGCCGTGTGCCAACTCACCGGCAGACACTGACCTCCAAAACACAAAGCCCCATCGGTCAGGAGAAGAGCCAGTCCTTACGAGGGCTGGCTTTTTGTGTGGCCGTCCGGAGCGGGTGAAGCCATCTGGCATCGCTCGGATCCGGCCGCAAGCCGGCAGGTGAGCAAGCCCTCCATGCAGGGGCGCGGCTCGCAACCGTTCAGGGACTGGATCATTTGCCTCCAGTAGACTGCCCCAGTCAGACTGCCATGGAATGGCGCGGCGGCACGACCGAGGCAGCAGCCTTGCCCAAATAGGCGTCGAAGACAGCAGCGACGACGCGGACATAGGGCTGCGCCTCTTCCGGCACCTTGATGATGTCTCCCTCGATGAGGGCCAGGCCATCCTCCACCAGGGGCGGCAGTTTCGAGAGGCTTTCGCTAAGCCGCGCCTTGCACACCCGGTGCCTGGCCAGCACGTCGGCGAGGTCCACCTGGTAGTCGGTCATCAGCCGTTCGATGATTTCTCCGCGTGCCCTGTCCTCGGCGCTCATGGCAAAGCCGCGCTGGACAGGAAGCCGGTTGGCACCGAGCAGTCTTTCCCAGGCGCCAACATCCGGCGCATTCTGGACATAACCCTGCGGCAGGCGGCCGATGGACGACACGCCAAGACCAATCAGGGCTTCGCCCGTGTCGGTCGTGTAGCCCTGGAAGTTGCGTTTCAGTGTGCCGGCGGCGAGTGCAACGGCCATGCTGTCGTCAGGCAGGGCAAAATGATCAAGACCAACAGCCACATAGCCGCCGGCCAGCAGCGCCTCCCTTGCGATGTTGGCCATGTCCAGCCGCTCCGGCGGCGTCGGCAGCGCGGCTTCGTCGATCAGCCGCTGGTGCTTTTTCATCCAGGGCACATGGGCATAGCCGAACAGCGCGATGCGCGACGGTCGCAGGTCCAGTGTATGGGCGACCGTGTTGAGGATCGTCTGGCGGTTCTGATGTGGCAGACCATACATCAGGTCGAAATTGATCGCATCGAGCCCGGCCCGGCGCAGGTTCTCCACCGCTGTCCGCACCACCTCGAGGGGCTGCACGCGCCCGATGGCCAGTTGCACGCCGGGATCAAAGTCCTGCACGCCGAGACTGGTCCGGTTGATGCCGATGGCCGCCAGCGTGACGGCGAGATCGGCGGTCACATGACGCGGGTCCAGTTCCATCGCATGTTCAAGGCCTGGAACCAGATTGAAGACGACACGCATGAGGCCGGCAAGATCGATGAGACGCTTTGCCGGCAGGAGGCTCGGCGTGCCGCCCCCCCAGTGGATATGGTTGACCGGCCGGTTCCCCCCCAGGTGCCGGGCCACCAGTTCGATCTCGCTGGCCAGCGTGTGTGCATAGGCGTCAAGCGGCGCATCCTTGCGGCTGGCCTTGGTGTGGCATCCGCAATAGTGACAGATCTCGCGGCAGAACGGGACATGCAGATAGAGGGACAACGGCGTGTCCGCCGGCAGGTCCCGCAGCCAGGCGGCATAGAGTGTCCCGTCAACCCCGTCATTGAAATGCGGTGCGGTCGGGTAGCTGGTGTAACGTGGCACGTTGCGCGTGCCATAGGGGGCAAGTCTGTCGCTCATGCGACTGTGATGGCAGCAGGCAGCATGGCGCGCCTTGATCTGTCTCAACGGCAGACGCGTCTGCTCTTGTTTTAGCCCGTGCGAAAAGGCGATAGGGTCGCTATAGCTTCGCCTTCCCCTCGCGCCGTGTTTCCGGACTCATGCCAAAATCAGACAGTCTTGCCGTCCGCTTGCGGACGTTGTTGATCACCCTTTTCGTCGGAACACTCGGAGGTGGGCTGTTTGCGCTCGCGGGTCTTCCTGCTGCCTGGTTGTCGGGGGCGATGATTGCGGTTGCAGCCGCCGTGCTCATCGGCATGCCGAGCCACGTGCCCAACGGGTTGCGGGATGGTCTGTTTATGCTCCTTGGCGTCGCGATGGGCAGCGGGGTCACGCCGGAGGTGGTGGACAGGGTTGGCGATTGGCCGTTGTCGATGCTGGGCCTGTTTGTGGTCGTCACGGCGGTGATGGTTTCGACTTTTGCCTTTCTTCGCGGTTTCGCCGGCTGGTCGCGGGAAACATCCTACTTCGCGGCAATTCCGGGGGCCCTGTCGTTTGTCATCGCCCTGGCGTCGGATCGCGAGGCCGATGTTGCCCGGGTCGCCGCCTCGCAGACGATCCGCCTGTTCTTTCTGGTTGCCATTCTTCCAGGGGTGATTGTCGGCGCGACCCCGGCGGACCAGATCCCGGCTCTGGTGCAGCCGGCAATCGCGCCGCTGCCGCAGTTCGCGTTGGCGCTGGCCCTTTGCGTCCTCGGCAGCCTTGCAGCCGTTCGCCTCCGGTTTCCGGGTGGCTGGCTGACCGGTGCCTTTTTTGTCAGTGCGGCGCTGAATGGCAGTGGCCTCCTCAACACGCACGTGCCGGAACCCCTGATGATTCCCTGCTTCATTGCCCTTGGCGCGATGATTGGCACCCGGTTTGCTGACACCACGCCAATGGCCTTGCTCCGGTTGCTCGTTGCATCGGTTGGTGCCTTTCTTGTCGGGCTCTTCGTGTCGGTGTCCGGCGCTCTTCTGGTGGCCTGGGCGCTTGGGTTGCCCTTCGGCCAGGTGCTCCTGGCCTATGCGCCCGGTGGCCTTGAGGTGATGATGCTGATTGCTTTCCTGCTGGACCTCGACCCTGCCTATGTCGCGGCACATCAGCTTGCGCGCTATATCGCGCTGGTGCTGGTTCTGCCTCTGGTCACGCTGGTTGTTTTGGGCCGGCCTGCCCGCGAGTCGCAGGACGGCCCCACCGACCGGAACTGACTTCACGCAAAGCCGGTGTCCGCACAGACGAAACACACCGGAAGCCGGTGCGCCGGTGGCCCAATGTGCGACATATCCGGCGCACTTCACAGGGCCTTCGCCCAAGTGGCTGCGGCATCTCGCAGCGGTTGATTTGAATCAACGCAAACTGCCCGTCCCCATGCGCATGGTCGACCTTGGTTCGCTGGCACTCGGCCTGCGACACAGAAGACTGGGGCGGAAGAATGGCAAATTCAAAAGCCAAGCTGATTACGCTCGAGGAAGGCGGCTTTGCGCTTTTCCTCGTGCTGCTGGCCTTCGCCTGCCTGATTGTGGCGGGGAAGACATATGACCAGGTGATGGCGTTCCACACGTCCTTCGGTGCGCTCTGCGCGGCCGTTGGTGCGTTCGTCATCTTCAAGAACTATTTCACTGACGGTGGTGAGCCGATCCCGCAAGAGATCGACGGCAAGCCGAACTACAACATGGGGCCGGTCAAGTTTGGCTCCATCGCTGCCATGTTCTGGGGCATCGCTGGCTTCACCGTCGGTCTGATCATCGCGCTTCAGCTGGCCTGGCCGGCGCTGAACTTCGACCTGCCGTGGACCAATTTTGGCCGCCTGCGCCCGCTGCACACCTCTGCCGTGATCTTTGCCTTCGGCGGCAACGTGCTCATCGCCACTTCGATGTATGTGGTCCAGCGCACGTCACGCGCGCGCATGCCTGGCCGGATCCTGCCCTGGTTCGTGATCCTTGGCTACAACGCCTTCATTGTCATTGCCGGCACGGGCTATCTGCTCGGTGTCACGCAGAGCAAGGAATACGCCGAGCCGGAATGGTATGCCGATCTCTGGCTGACCATCGTCTGGGTCGCGTATCTGATGCTGTTCCTCGGCACGCTGTGGAAGCGCAAGGAACCGCACATCTACGTCGCCAACTGGTTCTACCTCGCCTTCATCGTCACCATTGCCATGCTGCACCTGGTCAACAACGCCACCATTCCGGTGTCGGTGTTCGGGACCAAGTCCTACATCGTGTGGGCTGGCGTTCAGGATGCGATGGTGCAGTGGTGGTATGGCCATAACGCGGTGGGCTTCTTCCTGACCGCCGGCTTCCTGGCCATCATGTACTACTTCGTCCCGAAGCGCGCCGAGCGGCCGGTCTACTCCTACCGTCTGTCGATCGTACACTTCTGGGCCCTGATCTTCATCTACATCTGGGCTGGTCCCCACCACCTGCATTACACGGCGCTGCCGCAGTGGGCCTCGACCTTGGGTGCGACCTTCTCCATCATCCTCTGGATGCCGTCCTGGGGTGGCATGATCAACGGTCTGATGACGCTCTCGGGCGCCTGGGACAAGCTGCGTACGGACCCGGTCCTGCGCATGATGGTGGTGTCAATCGCCTTCTACGGCATGTCGACCTTCGAAGGTCCGTTGATGTCGCTGCGCTCGGTCAACTCGCTGTCGCACTACACCGACTGGACCATTGGCCATGTGCACTCGGGTGCGCTCGGCTGGGTGGGCTACATTTCCTTCGGTGCGCTCTACTGCCTCATTCCGTGGCTGTGGCAAAAGAAGGGTCTGTATTCGCTGAAGCTGGTGAACTGGCATTTCTGGCTCTCCACAATGGGCATCGTGCTCTACATCTGCGCCATGTGGGTGTCCGGCATCATGCAGGGCCTGATGTGGCGTGCCTACGACAAGATGGGCTTCCTCGAATACTCGTTCATCGAGACTGTCGATGCGATGTTCCCCTTCTACGTCATCCGTGCTCTTGGCGGTGCCCTGTTCGTGCTCGGCGCTCTCATCATGGCCTACAATCTCTGGATGACCGTGCGTCATGGCGAGGCAGAAGTTGCCGAACGCCAGTCGGGCGGCGCCCTGGCCCCGGCCGAATAAGGGGAGGCGAGACATGTCTGCTTGGAAAAAACACGAAGTCTTCGAGAAGAACTCGATGATCCTGCTGGTTGGCATCCTGGTGATGGTTGCCATCGGCGGTCTGGTCGAGATCGTCCCGCTCTTCTATCTGAAGAGCACCATTGAAAAGGTGACGGGCATGCGGCCCTACACCCCGCTCGAGCTTGCCGGGCGCAACATCTACATCCGCGAAGGCTGCTACCTCTGCCATTCGCAGATGATCCGCCCGATGCGGGACGAGCTTGAACGCTACGGCCACTACTCCCTGGCAGCGGAGTCTATGTACGACCATCCGTTCCAGTGGGGCTCCAAGCGCACGGGCCCGGATCTGGCCCGCGTCGGTGGCAAATACTCCGACGAATGGCATCGCGATCACCTGGTCGACCCGCGCTCGGTCGTGCCGGAATCCATCATGCCGGGCTATCCGTTCCTGCTCGAGGCCAAGGTCGAGACGCGGGGTATCGCGGACCATCTCAAGGCCAACGTTATCGTCGGCGTTCCTTACACGGATGCGATGGTTGAAAGCGCGGCAGCTGACTTGGCGGCCCAGGCCAATCCGGACAGCGACGGCGTTGATGGGTTCCTCGAGCGTTATCCCAATGCTCAGGTGCGTGATTTCGATGGCAATCCGAAGGCCGTCACCGAGATGGATGCGCTGGTCGCCTACCTGCAGATGCTCGGCACGCTGGTGGACTTCTCGATCTACGACAACAAGGCCGACCTGCGCTGAGGAGACGACGATGAACGAGACTTACACCTCGCTGGCCGCCTTCGCCCAGACCTGGGGGCTCCTCTACTTCGTGCTCATGTTTGCACTGGTGGTTGCCTATGTGGTCTGGCCGAAGAACCGGAAACAGTTCGAAGACGCCGCCCAAATCCCGTTTCGGGAGGATTGATCCATGACTGACACGCACAAGAAGGAAGTCGACGCGCTCTCGGGCGTGGAGACGACGGGCCACGAATGGGATGGCCTGAGGGAACTGAACAATCCTCTGCCGAAATGGTGGCTCAACGTCTTCTACGCCTGCATTGTCTGGGCGATTGGCTACTGGATCGTCTATCCGTCCTGGCCGCTGCTATCCAGCTATACCACGGGCGTCATGGGCAACAGCCAGCGCGCTGATGCATTGGCGGCTGTGGAGGCCGGGCGGGCAGCACGAGCTGAACTCGGCACGAAGCTGGTGGACGCCACGCTGGAGGATATTTCCTCCACGCCGGCCCTCCTGGACTTTGCCATGGCGAACGGCAGGGCCGCCTTCGGCGACAACTGTTCGGCTTGTCACGGTTCGGGCGGTACCGGGTTTGTTGGCTATCCAAACCTGCAGGACGATGGCTGGATCTGGGGCGGAACCCTGGATGATATCCACACGACGCTGAAATACGGCATTCGCTCGGGTCACGACGAAGCCCGTATCGGCGAAATGCCGGCTTACGGCCGCGATGAACTGCTCGAGAAGGACCAGATCACCCAGGTGGCGAATTTCGTTGCCTCGAAAGCTGGTCTTGAAACCGAAGCCGGCGTTGATCTGGCAGCTGGCGAAGTCGTCTATCAGGAAAACTGCGCTGCCTGCCATGGTGAAGACCTGAAGGGCTTGCGTGAGTTCGGTGCGCCGAACCTGGTGGGCACCACCTACCTTTACGGGAAGTCCCTGGCAGCCATCAAGGCGCAGATCAACAACCCGCGCGTGGGGGTCATGCCGGCCTGGGAAGGCCGTCTTGATCCGGCCACGGTGAAGTCCCTTGCCGTCTATGTCCATTCCTTCGGGGGCGGCGAGTAAGGAAAAGCCTGTCACTTGACACGGTGTCGCAGGTTGATCGGCCTCAAGGCCGGCCAACCGGCACCGGGCTAGAGTGACAGCTACGAGCAAGAGCCGGGTCGGCCTGCCGCCGACCCGGGAACCTACCCGGGGTTCGTTGGGGCCGGCCCTGGACAGGAAAAGGACGGAACAATGCGTGTCGAGCCAGACGCCGCATCAGGCGGCAACGAGCCAGAAGAGTGGTTTGCCTCCGCGAAGAAGATCTATCCCATGGCAACCAATGGGACCTTCCGGCGGATCAAGTGGGCGCTGCTTTTCATAACGCTCGGCCTTTACTATTTCCTGCCATTCATCCGCTGGGACCGCGGGCCCAATGCGCCCGACCAGGCCATTCTTGTCGATCTGGAGGGTCGGCGTGCCTATTTCTTCTTCATCGAGATCTGGCCGCAGGAGGTCTACTACCTCACGGGTCTCCTGATCATTGCCGCGCTCGCATTGTTCCTGATGAATGCCGTCGCCGGACGTATCTGGTGTGGCTATCTTTGCCCGCAGACGGTCTGGACGGACCTGTTCATGTGGGTCGAACGCAAGATCGAGGGTGATCGCCGCGAGCGGATTGCGCTCGACAAGGCGCCCATGAGCCTGTCCAAGCTGGCCAAGCGCGCCGCAAAGCACACGTCCTGGCTGATGATTGCCTGGTGGACGGGCGGCGCCTGGGTGCTCTACTTTTCCGACGCACCGACACTCGTCTATGACCTTGCGACCTTTCAGGCACCCTGGGCAGCCTATATCTGGATTGCCATCCTGACCGCCACGACTTACCTGCTGGCGGGTTTCATGCGGGAGCAGGTCTGCATCTACATGTGCCCCTGGCCGCGCATCCAGGCCGCCCTGACCGACGAGAAGGCGCTCAACGTCACCTACCGTTGGGATCGCGGCGAGCCGCGTGGCCCGCTGAAGCGCAACAAGGAACTGGCGGAGCAGGGGCTTCCTGCCGGTGACTGCATCGATTGCGCACAGTGCTACCATGTCTGCCCGACCGGCGTTGACATCCGCGGCGGCCTGCAACTCGACTGCATCCAGTGCGGTCTGTGCATCGATGCCTGCGACAATGTCATGACCAAGGTTGGCAAGCCCACGGGCCTGATCGGCTATGACACGGATGAAAACATCCAGCGGCGCCTGGACGGCAAGGATCCGATCTATGAGATCGTCCGTCCCCGCACGGTCATCTATGCGGCTGTGATCGCCATTGCCGGCGCCATCATGCTCTACGCGCTGCTGACCCGCGACTTCGCCGGGATCAGCACCCTGCATGACCGCAATCCGATCTTCGTCACCCAGAATGACGGCAGCATCCGCAATGGCTTCACCGTGCGCCTGATGAACAAGCGGACCCATGACCGCAGCTTCCTGCTCAATGTCGAAGGCATGCCCGCCGGTTCGCGTATCGAGGCCGTCGGCATCGACCACTACTTCGAGGGGCGGCCCTATGTCGTGGTCGGCCCGGACCAGACCCGCGAAATCCGCGTTCTGGTCTATTCGCCGAAAGACGTGAAACTGGGATCTTCGACCCCGATCACCTTCCGTCTGACCGATACGGTCATGGGTGAGGTGGTCACCACCAAAGACTTCTTCAAGGCACCCTGAAGGGAGGGAGTAATGACCATCAACAGCACAGGTACCGCCGCAGCACTGGGCTCGGCACCGAATTCCGGCAAAGGCGGCAAGCCCTTCACCGGACGGACCATTCTCTTCTGGATACTCGGCTTCTTCGGCGTGATCTTCGCGGCCAATGCAGTCTTTCTCTACTACGCCATCGGGACCTTCCCGGGCACGGTGGTCGATAGTTCCTACAAGGCCGGCCTTGCATTCAACAGCGAAGTGGCGGCGGCCAAGGCCCAGGCTGACCGGGGCTGGCAGGTGGGAGCGCATCTCGATCGCAGCAACGGCGGGACCGCACGCATCACAGTGAACGCCAGTGATGCGGCGGGTGTCGCGCTGGGTGGCCTTGTCTTTACGGCAAAGCTGGCACATCCGACTGCAGCCGGTCTCGACCAGATGGTCGCGCTCGCTCCGCTGGAAGATGGCCGCTACACCGGAGTAACAGCCCAGCCGCTTGCGCCGGGCAACTGGAACATGGTCATCGAAGCCGAGGGGGCTGAAGGACGCATGTTCCGCTCGGAGAACCGCGTCTTTCTCAAGGACTGACGTGTTGATCCGGGACTGAGCTCAATTTGCACGGCAAGAGGACGGCTATGACGGTGCATATGCGAGACTGGGATGCCTTTGTTACGCCAGCGGCGGATGGCGGCGTCCACATGGATCTGGCGGTGGAGGGCATCACCTGCGCCGCCTGCATGGGCGAGATCGAACGCGGGCTTTCCCAATTGCCTGGCGTTACCCGCGCCCGCGTAAACCTGACCAGCCACCGGCTGGCTGTCGATTGGGACGCGGAACAAACGCCTGCCGATCTGATCGTCTCCACACTCGACCACATGGGCTACCGCGCCCATCCGTTCGACCCTGCCGCCCAGAAGGCACGCGAAGATCGTACCGGCCGCGAGTTGTTGCGCGCCATCGGCGTATCCGGCTTTGCCTCGATGAACATCATGCTGATGTCCGTGTCGGTGTGGTCCGGCAACGTTACCGACATCACGGACGAGACGCGCGACCTGTTCCATTGGGTCTCGGCGCTGATTGCGCTGCCGGCCGTTGCCTATTCCATTCGCCCGTTCCTGCGCAGCGCCCTTGCTGCCATCAGGGGGCGCCGGTTGAACATGGACGTTCCGATCTGCATTGGCGTGTCGCTGGCGGTCGGCCTCTCCGTCATCCAGACCCTGCAGAGCCAGCATCACGCCTATTTTGAATCGGCGACCATGCTGCTGTTCTTCCTTCTGGTTGGCCGCTATCTCGATCACAACATGCGCGGGCGGACCCGCTCGCTGGCCGAGAACATCGCCGCTTTGAAGGCGGAAGTCGCCGCCCGGATCGGGCCGGACGGCAGCGTGCGCGAAGTTCCCTTGTCAAAGATCGAGCCCGGTGACCGGGTTCTGGTCACCGCCGGTGAACGGATTCCGGTGGATGGCGTCATCGAGACCGGCCAGTCTGAAATTGACCAGAGCCTTGTGACCGGCGAAACGGCGCTGGCCGCCGTTGGTCCCGGCACCCGCGTCTATGCTGGTACGCTCAATGCGGACGGTGTGCTGGAAGTCAGGGTCTCCGTGGCCTCCGGCGCGACGCTTCTCGATGAAGTCAACCGGCTCCTGGAAGCGGCCGGACAGGCAAAGTCCCGATATGTCGTGCTGGCCGACCGCGCCGCCTCGATGTATTCACCGATTGTCCATGCGGCGGCCCTGATGACCTTTCTCGGCTGGACGCTCTACGGTCTTGGCTGGCAACCTTCGCTGATCATTGCGATTTCGGTTCTGATCATCACGTGCCCTTGTGCTCTCGGGCTTGCCATACCAGCCGTGCAGGTCGTGGCGTCGGGGCTTTTGTTCCGCGCTGGTGTGCTGATCCATTCCGGGGATGCCATCGAGCGGCTAGCCGCTGCCGATACCATCGTTTTTGACAAGACCGGCACCTTGACCCTGGCGCAGCCCGAGTTGCTCGAGCCTGTTGACGAGGCCGATCAGGACCTGGCCATGGCCGGCCGGTTGGCTCTTTCCAGTCGCCATCCGCTGGCGTTGGCGCTGGCACGGGCCACCGGCGCGACCCATCCGCTGAGCGGTGTCCTGGAAACCACCGGGGCGGGCGTCGAGGTGTCGCAGGATGGACAGATTGTTCGCCTCGGCAGTCCCGGATTTTGTGGGGTGCCGGAGACCCGGGTGGCTGAGGTGCTGGAGCGCCATGGCGATGCGTCTCTGCTGGCTCTTCGGGTTGGCTCGGACCCGGCTCGTCTGATCCCGATGCGCCAGAGCCTGCGTCCTGATGCGAGGCAGGTGATCTCCCTGCTGCTGTCGCGCGGTTACCGGATTGAAATCCTCTCCGGTGACCGTTCGGGGGCCGTCGAGGCGGCAGCTGCGGCATTGGGCGTCGTTCACTGGCGTGCCAGCATGACACCAGCGGACAAGATTGCCCGCCTCGATCAACTACAGGCAGAGGGCGCCACGGTTCTGATGGTGGGGGACGGTCTCAATGATGCCCCGGCCTTGGCTGGCGCACATGTGTCGCTCTCGCCGGTTACAGCCGTACACCTGAGCCAGGCGGCGGCAGATGCGGTCTTCCTTGGCGATGCGCTAGCCCCGGTCGCTGACGCGCTGTTGATTTCGCGGCGGGCCAAGGCGGTCATGATGCAGAACCTCTGGATCTCGGTGATCTACAACCTGATTGCGGTGCCGATTGCCGTCGCAGGCTTTGTCACGCCGCTGGTCGCGGCAGCCGCCATGTCCGGGTCTTCCCTGATCGTGACGGCAAACGCCTTGCGGCTCCGCCTCCTGCACAGCGGAGCCCGCATAGATGGGTAAAATCCGGAATGCGCAAGCCCCGCGAAAGCTCCGCCGCCAAGGATTGTCTGGTGAAGCAAGCACTTGTGATGCAGAATGGAACGCGTGGAGAGGGGGCTGCAGTCAGGATATGGGCGAGACAAGACGCTGAAGGCCTGGAGCCTGTGGAGTAAGAACCGTGGAAGTGCTGCTCTATCTCATTCCCGTCGCCGTCAGCCTGGGTGCGCTCGGCCTGTTCGGCTTTCTCTGGTCTTTGAAATCGGGTCAGTATGATGATCTGGAAGGGGCCAAGTGGCGGGTTTTGTCGGATGATGATTTGCCGGAGGCCCAGCGACCGGTGAAATTGCCGGACGCATAACACCGCCAGTCGACCCTTGGCGGCCTGGTGTCAGCCGATCAAAGTGGACAGCATCATGCTGGCCGAGACGACAATCAAAGCGACGCCCGACAGCAGTAGCGTGTTCTCGCGCGTGGGAAACTGAGCGGACGACGACGGGCGCACCTCGAAGGGAGTGCCGAAATTCGCTGCCTGCGTCTTGCTCTGGCGGCCGATGGTGCGCATGGCTTGCTCCGACATGGTGGTACCTTGAACATCCGTATTTTTGCTGTTCGTGTGAGCACCGTTGTAGGCCGGATTTTTGAAGGGGCAGTTAAGTCATATCGCTGTAATGTGTTAATCCCCGTAAACTTTACTGACTGTTAAATTCTTTCCAAGCAAATTAATGCCAAGTGATGGTGACTTTTGTATCTGATTGAGATTCAAAGCTTATATCGGATTTTGTCATGCCGGCAACAAGACGCGGGATCCGGCCGGAATTGCAATTGGAAGCGCGGAGGGGGCTCTTGAGCGAGTTTGAGCCCCGGCAAACGGTCCATCCCTTAATGGATCCGGCTTGTGGGTTAACACTTGGATTTCCTCGCCAGCAAATGCTTGGGGCCGACGTTCGGGACGACATTGATCGACCTCGTGGCAACGTGAACAAGCTGATCAGAACCGCGGGAAAACACGCGGTCCGGGCGAAACCAGGCACTAACCCTCTTTTCACGGTTTGCCGGTAAGACTCTGGCTCTGAACTGGAGGTCCTGGTGAGCGTAGATCTGGCTTCGCTGACATTTTTGCTCGTGGAGGATAGCGCGTACATGCGCACGATCCTGCGTACGATGCTGCAGGGGTTTGGCGCCCGCAGGATCGTCGAGGCCGAAGACGGGGCATCCGGTCTGGAAGCCATGGACCGGGCGAACCCGGATGTCCTTATTCTGGATTGGGTCATGCCTATTCTGGATGGTGCGGACATGGTGCGCATGATCCGCACCTCGAACAATCCGTTCGCCTATATCCCGATCATCATGGTGACCGGCCATACCGAGCGCAGTCGCATCATCGAAGCGCGGCGTCTGGGCGTACATGAACTGCTTTCCAAGCCGATTTCCGCCAAGGCGCTGTATCAGCGGGTATCGAACGTGATCATGAACCCTCGTGATTTCGTCAAGACGCCCAGCTACTTCGGCCCTGCGCCGCGCGAGATCCGCAATCGCCAGAAGATCTGGCAGGGCGGGGTTCGCCCGCCGGAACCGCGCAAACCGGGCGCTTCGACGCCCCCGGCGGACAATGGCGACGAGAGCGAAACGCTTGCCATCGGTTAAACGTCCTGTTGAGGTCAGGCTGCGAGGGCCGCGAACGGACGATGCGGTTCGCTTGGTTTGCCGGCTTCTCGTGCCAGATCACGGACAAATTCCTGGATGAGATCCAGGTCAACGGCATAGTTGCTGATCAGATAGCGGATGAGGCTTTGGGCCGGAAGATGCGCATAGCCTTCCGTCGCACGATAGAATCCCTCAAGTGTATCAATGCGCTTCTGCAATTCGACCATGGCAAATCTCCTGAGTTGCCGATGGGAAAAGTTTCCACTTTTATGGTTAATGACAGGTGTATGGCCCTGTCAGTTTCTGCAGGGAACGAGCCTTGTTCAAGCAAGGTATCGAGGATCCTCAACCGAGAAACCAGCGCCGGGCATTGTTGTAGCAAACGTCCCTGACGAGGTCGTCAGCGAGATCCCGGTCGTTCGGCATGTGTCCTTGTTCAACCCAAGTGCCGACCATGTTGCAGAAAAGACGGCGGAAATACTCGTGCCGGGGGAAGGAGAGGAACGAGCGGCTGTCGGTCAGCATGCCGACGAAGGTGGAGATGAGACCCATCTGGGCAAGCTGGGTCATCTGGCGCTCCATGCCGTCGAGCTGATCGTTGAACCACCAGCCGGACCCGGCCTGGACCTTGCCCGGAATGCTGCCGTCCTGGAAGTTGCCGGCGGTCGTCACGACCACTTCATTGCGTGTCGGATCAAGGGCATAGAGGATGGTGCGTGGCAACGAGCCGGTTTTGTCGAGCCGGTCGAGCAGCGCATTCAGCTCTGCGGCAATCGAGCGGTCGGCGATGGAATCTCCGCCGGCATCGGGGCCGAGCTGGCGGAACAAGGCGGTGCGATTGTTGCGCGTGGCGCCAATATGAAGCTGCATGACCAGTCCACGCGCGGCATAGGCACGGCCGAGGGCGACCAGCACAGCGCCGTGGAAATCGGCAATCTCGGCCTCGTCAAGGCCCTGATTTGCAAGCCGTTTTGCCAGGATGCCATCGAGCCGGGCCGCGCCGCAGTCGCTGCCGGCACGCAGGATCTCGATACCATGATCGGTGGCGATGCAGCCGGCGTCTATGAAATGGTCGAGGCGGGCGATAAGCGCGCCGGTCAGGTCCTCGAAGCTGCGGATCGGATGGCCGACGACGGATGCCAAGCGATTGATGTAGCTCGGGAAACCGTCCAGCTCGATCTTGAAGGCCTTGTCCGGCCGGAAACTCGGAACCATGCGGAAGCCGAGGCTCGGGTCGTCCTTGAGGGCGATGTGATGCTCGAGGCTGTCGCAGGGGTCATCGGTGGTGCCGACTAGCTCGACCTTCATCTGCCTGAGGAGGCCGCGGGCGGAGTGGCTGGGCTTGCCAAGTTCGGCGTTGGCGGCGTCCCAGATCGCGGCAGCGGACCCGGAATTGAGCACGGCTCCTGACAGTCCGAAGTAGCGGGCCAGTTCCAGATGGGACCAGTGATAGAGTGGATTCCCCAGTAATTTCGGCATGATAGAGGCGAAGGCGTCATACTTCTCGCGGAAGTCTGCCTCGCCGGTGATGCGCCTTTCGTCAATTCCCGCCCACCGCATCGCGCGCCACTTGTAGTGATCTCCTTCCAACCAGATGCGTCCGAGACTGTCCCAGGTGGTGTCGGCGGCGATCTGATCCGGGGGCAGGTGGTTGTGATAGTCGATGATCGGCAGATCGCTCGCGACCTCGTGGAAGAGGCGGCGGGCGGTGGCGGTGGCGAGCAGGAAGTCTGGGCCGAGGAAGGGCTGCATGTCAGGAGGCTTCCGGAAAACTGTCAGGAGAGGAGGGCGGTCAGGGCGGTGCGGGCACCGTTCTCACGCAGGCTGCGATAGCTGTCCGTGATGGCCGCGCGGACCAGCGCATCATGGGCGAGATCGTCCGGGAAAATCTCCGAAAGCTCAAGCATTGCAGCAACATAGCCAGGACCGTCCGGAACGGTCGCCACGATCTCGCTAAAGCGATCTGCCATCGGGTCCTTGACCGGAACCGGATTGCCGGCCTCGTCCGTGCCCCTGACATAAGCCATCCAGCCGGCGACAGCGAGGGCGAGCAGCGGAAAGGGCGTGCCGGCGGTTCGGTGCTGGCGGATCGAGGCCAGCAGGCGCTGCGGCAGCTTCTGCGAGCCGTCCATCGCAATCTGGGTGGTGCGATGCTTGAGGCGACTGTTGCCGAAGCGTGTCAGAAGATCGTCAGAATAGGCTTTTAGATCAAGGCCTTGCAGGCCTTCCAGCGTCGGGGCCTGTTCTCTCATCATCAACTGGCCTGCGGCCTTGGCGAACAACGGATCGGCCATGCAGTCCGAGATCGTCTCCTTTCCGGCCAGCGCGCCGAGATAGGCGAGGAAGGAATGGGCGCCATTCAGCATGCGCAATTTCATCGCTTCGAAGGGGGCGACATTTGCGACAAATTGCGCCCCTGCGCGGACAAAGTCAGGTCTTTGTGCGACAAAATCATCCTCGATCACCCACTGGCGGAAGGGCTCGCAGACGATGCCATTGATGTCGTCCGATCCGATCTCGCGCAGCAGCTGTTTCGACGGCTCGTCGAGAGCTGGAACGATCCGGTCGACCATGGTCGAGGGGAAGGAACAGTGTCCGGCAATCCACTCGGCCAGATCTTCGTCCAGCGCCTTCGCATAGCCGATGATCGTCGCCCGGGTCACGGCGCCGTTGTGCGGCAGGTTGTCGAGCGGCAGCACCGTGACGCCGGCCAGGCCGCTGTCGCGGCGCAGCCGGAGACCTTCGACGATGACGCCGATGGCGGTACCAGGCTGCCGGGGCGATGCGAGGTCGGCGATGATGCCGGGGTGGGCTGTGTCGAGATCGCCGCCGCGCGAGCAATAGCCCTTCTCGGTGATGGTCAGGCTGATGATCGACAGGTCCGGATGAACGAAGTGGCTGAAGAGGGCCGGCAGTCCGTCACGGGCCGGATGGCAGGTGGCAACGAGGCAATCGATGCGGCGGGCGGCAATCCCGCCATCGTCGGCGGCCGCGACCCAGAAGCGGCGGTCGGTGGCGTCGAGAGCAGAGAGTTCGTCCGCTCCGGAATTGAGGCGGACGGCGACGAGGCCCCAGTCGGCGGCCTCGCCAGGGCCGGCTTGATCAAGCGTCTCGTCGAGGATCGAGCAGAGGAAGGCGCGTGCGAAAGCGCCGAAGCCGAAATGCAGGATGCGCGGTTTCAGCATCCGCCGGTCATAGGCTGCGGTCTTGACCTGAACGACCTGTGTGGTGTCCGGGGCGGAGGGAGAAGGGGCGTTCATTGGCTTTCCTTTGCCTCAGGCACGGGGAACAGGGTGGACAGCACCGGAACTCGCCGGATTGCCATTGACGGTCAGCGGACGCTGCTCGCTGGCCGGCAGAACGAAGCGTGCTTCACTCCAGGCCGGATCATGACGGCCGCTGCGCGAAACGTCGAGGCTGATGCTGGCCGATGTCGAAGATAGCGCCAGGCGAATGAGGGCATGGTTGCCGTCGAGCGCATCGACGGCAAAGCCGTCATCGGCATATTCGAGGCTGATGCCGGCGGCGGCCCCGGGAGCCGGGAAGAGGGCGTAGGTGCGGGAGGTGTCCCGTGCGGCCTGAGCGCGGGTGAGATCCTGGGCCAGCGGCAGCACCGTGCCTCCACGAACGAAGAGCGGCATGGAGGCCAGCGTCACCGGCAGGGTAACGGTGGTGCCGCCCGCATGCCAGCTGCCGGCCCAGAAGTCCCACCAGCCGGTGTCGTTCTGCGGCAGATAGACGGTACGCTCGGTGACGCCCGGATCGACCACGTTGGCGACCAGAAGATCGCGGCCGATGAGGAACTCATCGCATTCCTCGAAGGTGCGCGGGTCGTGTTCATGGTCGAGGAAGGTCGGCCGCAGCATCGGCTCGTCGGCGGTCACGGCCTGATGCAGCGCGGTGTAGAGATAGGGCAGCAGCCGGTAGCGGAACTTGATCGCCTCGCGGATGAGCGGCGTCATGTTCGAATACATCCAGGGCTCGTTGACCGTGTGATCGTCGTTCCAGGAATGGATGGTGAAGCGCGGATGGAAGATGCCGTTCTGCACCCAGCGGACGAACAGTTCCGGATCCGGTTTGGGGCCGGCAAAACCGCCAACGTCGTGGCCGACGTTGTAGAGGCCTGACAGGGACATGCCGAGGCCCATCCGGATGTTGTAGCGGATCGTTTCCCAGGCGGTGTAGTTGTCGCCGGTCCAGGTCTGGGCGTAGCGCTGCAGGCCGGGCGCGCCGGAGCGCGAAATGAGATAAGGGCGGGTGTCGGGCTGGTGCGCCACCTGCACCTCATGGCTGGCGCGGGTCATCAGCACCGGCAACAGCGGCCGGATCAGGCCGACGTCGATCTCCTCGCCGAAGCCGTGGCAGCGGGCATAATTGTCCCAGACCTCGAACTCGTTGTTGTCGTTCCAGGTGGAGTTGATGCCGTAGCGCAGCAGCTTGTCGGCGATGTTGCCCTGCCACCAGGCGATGGTCGCCGGATTGGTGAAATCGAGGTTCGAGCCTTCGTCATCCCAGAAGACGGAGCGGGACGGGGCATCGCTCTCGCTGTCCTTGATGAACAGGTCACGCGCAGCGACATCCTGGTACATCGGATGGTCCTGCAGCAGGCAGGGCTTGATGTTGGCAGCCAGATGCAGGCCAGCATTGGTGAAGGTGGCGGCAAGGCCCGCCGGATCGGGCACCTTGGCGCTGTTCCAGGTGAACACGTAGCGCTTGGCACCGATGGACGAATAGCCGGAGGACAGCTGGAAACTGTCGCAAGGGATGTCGTGTTCTTCGACCAGCCGGACGAAGCCTTCGAGCTGCTCCTGGGCATTGGGTGCATCGGTGTAATGCATGGTCGAGCCGGAGTAGCCGAGGCTCCACAGCGGCGGGAAGGCGGTGCCGCCGGTCAGACGGACATGATGTTTGACCGCGTCCAAAACCGTGGGCGACCAGCGCATGTAATAGTCGAGATCACCATCCTCGGCGCGATAGGTGCGGTAAGGCTTGTGGTAGTTGTCCAGCTCGTTGCCGAGATCGAACCAGCAGCCGGCCAAATTGTCGTAGAAGACCGAGAAGGTCCCGGCATCGGGCGTGCGGGTGATGGTGACCGGGATATGCTTGTAAAGCGGATCGGTCGAGCGCGCGTCATAGCCCATGGCATCGAGATTGCGCATCTCGTAGCGGCGGCCGGAGCGTTCCAGATCGCCGGATTTCTCGCCGAGGCCATAGACCTTCTCGCCCTTGCGGCGGTTGAGGTAATGGGCGTGGGCATGCGACTTGACGTCCAGCATGTAGGCACCCGTCGGGCGGTCCTCGGCGAAGACCAGGAACCGGCCATCGGCTTGCCGGGCTTCCCAGACAAAGGTCAGCGGCTGCGTAATGGTCAGTCGCAGGTCGGAGGTCGAGAGGGTCAGGCCAGCGTCGCCGTGGTCGTCCACGGTAAAGGACGGGCAGGAAAAGCCCGACAGGTCCAGACGCGAGCGACCTTCCCAGGCAACGTCTGCGGGGGCGGCGGTGCCTTCAGGCTTGGGCGCCACGGACCAGGAGCGGCCAAGACGGAACTTTCCATCCTTGCGCAGGACGACGCGGAAAAGCTGCGGCTCCAGCACAAAGACGGTCAGGAGGTGACGGTTCTCGACCAGGAGTTCGATGCCGGTGTCGAAGGTGCGGGCGAGGCGGAAGGAGTGCAGCGTCTTCATGGGAACTCCGCGAAGCGTGGCAGCGCCAGGCTTGTGGCGTTGCAGGATCGGAAAGGGTCAGGAGGCGGATGACAGCAGGCTGCGCAGCAGCGCGCCTGCTGTCATTGAGGTCAGCCGCCGTAGCCGAGCAGCCAGCGCGGCAGGGCGAGGCTGAGGTCCGGAACATAGGTGATGAGCATCAGCACCGCGTATTGCATCGCGATCATCGGCAGGAGCGGCTTGATGACCTTGGCAATCGACACCTTGCCGACCGAGCAGCCAACGAAGAGGGCCGAGCCGACCGGTGGCGTACAGATGCCGATGCACAGGTTGAAAGTCATCATCACGCCGAAATGCACCGGATCCATGCCGAGATCCTTCACCACTGGCAGGAAGATCGGGGTGAAGATCAAAAGCGCCGGGGTCATGTCCATGAACATGCCGACGACAAGCAGAGCGATGTTGATGATGAGCAGCAGCACCAGCGGATTGTCCGACAGGGCCAGCAGGGCGTCCGAAACCGCATAGGGGATGTCGGCAAAGGCCATCGCCTTGGACATGGCGATGGAACAGCCGATCATCAGCAGCACGATGGAGGTGGTAACGGCCGAATCCAGGAAAATGCCCGGCAGGTCACGGACCCGGATCTCGCGGTACACCACCAAAGCCAGGAACAGGGTATAGACGACTGCAACGGCCGAAGCTTCTGTGGCCGTGAAGACGCCGCCGATGATGCCACCCATGATCACGAAAATGAGGCTGAGAGGCAGCAGGGCATCGGCCGTCTTGGCCACGACCGTGCTGATGCTCGGGCGGGGAGCAATCGGATAGCCGCGCTTCTTGGCGATGATGCCGGCGACGATCATGATGCTGAGACCCATGAGGATGCCCGGGACATAGCCGGCAACAAACAGGGCGGCGATGGAGGTGCCGCCGGAGATCAGCGAATAGACGATGAAGGTGGTGGACGGCGGGATCAGCAGGCCAGTGGGACAGGAGGCGATGTTGACGGCGGCGGAATAGGCCGGGTCATAGCCTTCCTTCTTCTGCAAGGGGGCCATGACGCCGCCAACCGCGGCGGCGGCAGCAACAGCCGAGCCCGAGATCGCACCGAACATCATGTTGGCAAGCACGTTGCAGTGAGCCAGCGAGCCCGGCAGGCGGCCGCCGAGCACCTTGGCAAATTCGATGAGCCGCAGGGCAATGCCGCCTCGGTTCATGATGTTGCCGGCCAGGATGAAGAACGGGATGGCGAGCAGGGTGAAGCTGTCGAGCCCGGAGGCGATCTGCTGCGCCGTGATGAAGATCGACTGGTCGACCGTCATGAACAGGGCGAAGGTGACAACCGAAGCGATGCCGATGGCAAAGGCAATCGGCACGCCAAGGACCATGAGCAGGCCGAAGCTGCCGAACAAAATGAACGCGCTGATGAGTTCCATGGGCCTGTCCTTCAGGTCTGCGGGCCGTTTGCCGGAATGTCGGCGTCGCTTTCGATCGGCTGGATGCGGCCGGAAATGACCCCTGCAGCGAATTCGAGGCAGTAGAGCACCATCATGATGCCGGCGAAGGGAATGGCGCCGTAGACATAGCCCATCGGCAGGCGCAGGGCCGGGGAGAGCTGGCCGCTGGCCAAGGTCTTCTGCACCAGGTTGTAGCCGCCATAGACCATGACGACGGCAGCAAAGGCCCCGACGATGACAGTGGCCAGCAATGCGAGCCAGCGTCCGTTCGACGGGCCGGCCATCTGCATCAGCAGGTCGATGGCCAGATGCTTGCGCTGGCCGAGCGTATAGGCCGCGCCGATGAGGCCGACCCACATGAAGAGGAACCGCGCCATCTCGTCGGTGACGGTGCTGGGAGCGCCGAGAACATAGCGGGAGAAGACCTGCCAGACCACGCAGGCAACGAGCACCGCAAACACGGCGGCGATGAAAACACCCAGCGCGTGGTCGACGCGGGTTTTCAGTGCATGCATGGCTGCATGTCCTCCTTTTCGGGGCCCTTCGTCTGGACGACGGCCCCTGTTTCCTCCCCGGACCAACTGGTCCGGTCCCGCTTCGGATTGGTCGACCAGATCCGCCGCTTCCGCGGCCAGTCCGTCTGTTGGCTGGTCAGCCTCCCCGAAACATGAGGTCTGACCTTGATCGCATGCAAGAGGCGCGACATGAGGCGCTTGCTGGTGAAGCAGGGCGACCCTTGGGCGCGCAACGCGTACATCGCCGGCGAAGAGCTTTCCCGCCAGCTCCCCAGAGAATGCGCATTTTCAGAAATTGGTCAACCAATTTTCAAAACTGGTTGACACTGGCGCGGGATTGGCCAAGTCTCTGATCGCGAGCCGAGCCTTGACTGATCGGCCAAGTCGTCCGGACCGGTGATCCGCCGACCCGCCAGAGCATGCGCGGGGAGGGCAGGCGCCCGACGAACCGGACGGGATCATCGGGAGGAATTTTGACATGCGTATGATGAACCGTCTCGCCGTTCTGGCGGGTGTTGCCCTCATGGCCTTTGCCACTGCTGCCGACGCCAAGACGCTGAAGCTGAACCACAACAACCCGGAAGACCATCCGCTGCACAAGTCGATGGAATTCATGGGCAAGCGCGTCGATGAACTGACCAACGGCGACATCAAGATCCGCGTCTATGCCAATGCGCAGCTGGGCAACCAGCGCGAGTCCATGGAGCTGATGCAGAACGGCACGCTTGACATGGCCCGCTCCAATGCCAGCGAACTGGAAGCCTTTGAGGAGTCCTATTCGGCTCTGAACCTGCCGTTCATTTTTGCCAATGACGACCACTACTACAAGGTCCTGACCGGGGAAGTCGGTGATGACATCCTGGCCGCCTCGAAGGACAAGGGCTTCATGGGCCTTGCCTATTACGTCGAAGGCGCGCGCTCCTTCTATTCCAACAAGGAAATCAAGACCCCGGCCGACCTGAAGGGCATGAAGATCCGCGTGCAGCCGAGCCCGTCGGCCATCCGCATGGTCGAACTGCTGGGTGCGGCTCCGACGCCGATTGCCTTCGGTGAACTCTACAGCGCCCTGCAGCAGGGCGTGGTCGACGGTGCGGAGAACAACCCGTTGGCGCTGACCGTCAACCGGCATGGCGAGATCGCCAAGGTCTATTCCGAGAACGAGCACACCATGATCCCCTCCGTGGTCATGATCTCGACCCAGACCTGGGACGGCCTGACCGAAGACCAGCAGAAGGCGCTGAAGCAGGCCGCGCGCGAATCCATGGACTTCCACCGCGATGGCTGGAACAAGCAGGTTGCCGCCGGCAAGGAACAGGCTGAGAAGGAAATGGGCGTGAAGTTCGTGGCCGTCGAGAAGGCCCCGTTCGTCGAAGCCGTGAAGCCGATGTATGACGAAGCCGCTGCCAAGTCGCCGCGCGTTGCCGACCTGATCAAGCGCATCCAGGCTGCTGCCAACTAAGACCCAAGTCAGACCCCGGGCCGGTGGCGGCCCGGGGTCTGCGTCTTCTGCTTCGACGTCCTGTTGCTTGTGCCATCCGGAGACCTGCCGTGCTCGAACGTTCCGCCCTCGCCGAAAACGCCCTGCAGGCACTGCATGACGAGGACTATGACCGCCCGTTCAATACCCAGGCGCTGAACCATTCGACGCTGGTCTTCACCCGTGGCCGTCCGCGCGTCAGCCTCAATGGCGACTGGAATTTCTGCGTTGACCTGCTCGACACGGGGCTGCGGCAGAAATGGTTCGCGATGCTGCCGATGGCGGCCGAGGAGCGGCCGGAGCCCTGGGACTACGACCCCTATGAGGGCGAGACCGTGCCGGTGCCGTCCAACTGGCAGATGCTGAAAGAGAAATGGTACTTCTTTGAAGGCAGCGCCTGGTACACCCGGCCGCTCGACATGGCCGCGATCAACCCGGAGACGCGCAAGTTCCTGCGCGTGGGCGCAGCGCAATATGACTGCAAGGTCTTCCTCAACGGCGAATTTCTCGGCAACCACTACGGCGGCTCGACGCCCTTCATGGTGGAACTGACCGAGCACCTGAAGCCCGGCCGCAACTGGCTGATGCTGATGGTCAACAACACCCGCACGCTGGACCGCGTGCCGATGCGCAACACCGACTGGTTCAACTACGGCGGCGTCTACCGCGAGGTGGAGTTGTTCGAGACGCCGAAGACCCTGATCCGCGATCTCTTCGTGCATCTGGTGCCCGACGGCCGCTTCGGCACGATCCGCGCGGAGGTGGAGGTCGAGGGCGCGGACACGGCGCGGCTGGAAATCCCGGCGCTCGGCATCGACACGGTCCTTGCGCTGGACGCCGCCGGGCGCGGCGTCATCGAGATTGCGGCGCAGCCGGCGCTGTGGTCGCCGGAGAGCCCCGTGCTCTATGACGTGCGCCTGACGGCGGGCGAGGACAGCGTGCGCGACCGGGTCGGCTTCCGCGAGATCCGCACGGTCGGCGACGAGATCCACCTCAACGGCAAGCCGCTGTTCCTGCGCGGCATTTCCGTGCATGAGGATGACCGGACGCTCGGCAAGGTGATGCGCGAGGAAGACCTCGCCCGCCGCTTTGCCCATGCGCGGGAGCTGAACTGCAACTACCTGCGCCTGGCCCATTATCCGCACCACGAGCGCGCCGCCGAGATGGCGGATGAGCTCGGGTTCCTGCTCTGGGAAGAGATCCCGGTCTACTGGGCGATCGACTTTGCCAATCCGGCCACCTATCGCGATGCGGAGAACCAACTGATCGAGCTGATCAAGCGCGACCGCAACCGCGCCTCCGTCATCATCTGGTCGGTCGGCAACGAGAACCCGGACACCGATGCGCGGCTTGCCTTCATGCGCGGGCTTGCCGAGACGGCGAAGGCCTATGACCCGACCCGGCTGACCTCGGCGGCCTGTCTCGTCAATCACGCCAAGACCTGCATCGAGGATCGGCTGGCCGACCACATCGATGTCATCGGCATCAACGAGTATTACGGCTGGTACGAGGAGAATTTCGAGGATCTCGCCGCCATCGGCCGGAATTCCAACCCGGGGAAGCCGGTGGTGATCTCCGAGACCGGGGCCGATGCCGACATCAGCGCCACCGGCCCGCGCCGGGCCCTGTTCAGCGAGGCCTACCAGACCGAGGTCTATGAAAAGCAGATTGCGACGCTGCGTCCGCTTGACTACGTGAAGGGGATGTCGCCCTGGATCCTCTATGACTTCCGGGTCGAGCGGCGGCAGAATGTGTTCCAGAAGGGCTTCAACAAGAAGGGCCTGATCGCCGGCGACAAGGCGACCAAGAAGGAGGCCTTCGCGGTGCTCTCGGCCTATTACGCCGAGCGCCGGGACGAGGACCAGGCGCGCGGCGGCGGGGGAGAAGCATGATCGAAGCGGCGGGCAAGCGGCGCTACGAAGAGGTGGCCGAGGCGCTTCGCAAGGAACTGGCCGAGGGCCACTACAAGGTCGGCGACCGGATGAAGCCGGAACGCCAGATCTCAGACGAGATGGGCGTGTCGCGCTCGCTGGTGCGCGAAGCGATCATCCGGCTGGAAATCGAGGGCCTTGTCGACGTGCGCAAGGGCTCGGGCACCTATGTGGTGCGCCTGCCGGCCGGCGATACGGAAGATCCGCGCGGCGACATCGGCCCGTTTGAACTGCTGCAGGCGCGGCAGGTGCTGGAAAGCTCCATCGCTGCCTTTGCCGCCACGACCGTGACCAAGGCCGACATCCTGCGCATGCGCGAGGCGCTGGACATGGAGCGCCGCGCCATCGAGGAGGGCAGCGGCGACTATTCCGGCGACGAACTGTTCCATCATCTCATCGCCGAGGCGACGCAAAACAGCGTGCTGGTCGACATGATCGACGAGCTGTGGGGCAAGCGCGAGCAGAGCCCGATGTGGGCGCGCCTGCATGCCCGCATCTTCGATGTCAGCTACCGCGGCCGCTGGTTGGAGGACCATCAGGCGATCCTGACGGCGCTGCAGTGCAAGGATCCACGCGCGGCGCGTCAGGCCATGTGGCAGCACCTGGAAAACGTGCGCCAGACCCTGATGGAACTGTCTGATGTCGATGATCCGGAATTCGACGGCTACCTGTTCGACAGCGGCCTTGTTGCCGCTGCCGTGTCCTGACCGGTGCCCCATCACCACCTGAACAACAAGACCGCCTCCAACTGAGGACAGACCAAGATGCAACAGACCTGGCGCTGGTTCGGCCCTGCCGATCCCGTTTCCCTCGCCGATATCCGGCAGGCCGGCGCGACCGGTATCGTCACCGCGCTGCATGACCTGCCCAATGGCGTGGTCTGGCCGGTGGAGCGGATCCTCGAGCGCAAGGCCAAGATCGAGGCTGCCGGCCTGACCTGGGCCGTGGTCGAGAGCATCCCGGTGCATGAGGACATCAAGACCGCCGCGCCGGGCTGGGAGCGGTATGCCGAAGCCTGGGCCGAGAGCCTGACCAACCTTGCGCGCTGCGGCATCCGCACGATCTGCTACAACTTCATGCCGGTGATCGACTGGACCCGTACGGACTTGGCCTATGAGCTGCCGGACGGGGCGAAATGCCTGCGGTTCGACGCGGTCGCCTTCGCCGCCTTCGACCTGTTCATCCTTCGGCGGGAAAGGGCAGAGGCGAGCTACAGCGCCGCCGAGATCGAGGCCGCGCGGGCAGCCCATGCTGCCATGTCCGACGCCGATATCGCCAAGCTCACCGCAAACATCATCGCCGGCCTGCCGGGCGCGGAGGAGAGCTATTCGCTGGACAGCTTCAAGGCGCGGCTGGCCACCTATGCCGGCATTGACGCCGAGCGCCTGCGTGCCAATCTGGCGGCGTTCCTGAAGATCGTCGTGCCGGTGGCCGAGAAAGAAAGCGTCGTGCTGGCAATTCACCCGGACGATCCGCCACGCCCGCTGTTCGGCCTGCCGCGCATCGTCTCGACCGCCGCCGACATGCAGGCGATTGCCGCGATGGCCGACAGCCCGGCGAACGGCTTCACCTTCTGCACCGGGTCCTATGGTGTCAGGCCTGACAATGATCTGTGTGCCATGGTCCGTACCCATGCGGACCGGGTGCATTTCCTGCATCTGCGTGCGACCAAGCGCGAAGAGGGCGGCCTGAGCTTCCATGAGGCGGCGCATCTGGACGGCGATGTGGACATGGTGGCGGTGATCCGCGAGATCGTCGCGGTCGAGCGGCAGCGCGGCATCGCTCTTCCCATGCGCCCGGACCACGGCCATCAGCTGCTCGACGACTTGCGCAAGTCCTCGACCCCCGGCTACCCCGCCATCGGCCGCCTGCGCGGCCTTGCCGAATTGCGGGGTGTCGAGCGGGCGGTGAAGGCGTTGATCTAAACGGAGTGCGCTTCAGGCCTGCTCTCCCCAATTGGGGGGCAGAGCGATCGCATATGTGGCCAGACGGTTTTCGATGCGTCTCAGCCCCCCTCCCCCTCGTGGGGAGGGGTGGGGGGCACGGGAGTTCGTTAGATCACAAAGTGTCTGAAGTACGCCTAGTCAGGAATGTGAAACCTGGATATTAGTCCGCCCCCCCACCCCCAACCCGTCCCCACGAGGGGGAGGGGAGCGGAGAGGCTCCGACAGGGTCTGGTTCTAGGCGCATTCCCTGACATCGATTATGCGCCAGACTTCACATGCGATAGCCCTGCCCTCGTAGGGAGGGGTAAGGGGGGCACGGGAGGCGATTAGGTCAAAAAGCGTCAGAAGTAAGCCTGGTCAGGAACGTCAGTAATCTGGATTTAAGTCCGCTCCCCCCACCCCCAAACCCCTCCCCACGAGGGGGAGGGGAGCGGAGAGGCCGTAGCCTAAACCAGCCTTAGCCCGCCATTTCGCCGCGCAGCTGGCTGGGGGTGCAGCCGTAGCGCTTGCGGAAGGCGCGGGAGAAATGGGCGCTGGAGGAGAAGCCGCAGGAATAGGCGACTTCCGAGATCGAGCTGCCGCGAAAGGTCGGGTCGGTGAGGCGGCCGTGGGCCCGCTCCAGTCGGAGATCCCACAGGAAGCTCGCCGGGGTAACGTTCTCGGCCTCGAAAGCCCGGAAGATGTAGCGGCGCGAGCAGCCCATGCGCTGGGCAATCTCCTCCACGTCGAGATTGGGGCGGGCCAGATTGGCCTCGACATAGGCCTTCACCCGGCTCCGCAGGATCTTCAGCGACATGGAATCGCGTTCGTCCTCGGTTTCCTCGGGCAGGATCAGGCTGGTGGCGAGGCGGACAATCGTGTCGCCAACGCGGGCGCGGGCAGTTTCATCGAGCACGGGCGCCTCCGTCATGGCGTTGCGGACAAGGCCGGCAACGATGCGAGAAATTCCGTTCTGTTCGGCCGTGAAGAGATGCGGGCCGGTGAGACGCTGGAGCAGGGCGCCGGAAAAATTGTGCCGGGGCACCTGCAGAAGGAACTGGGTGATGCGCGAGACGTTGTTGAGGGCGTAAGGCCGGGTCGGGTCATAGAGCAGCATGGAGCCGGTGCCGACGATCAGGCTCATGCCGCCCTGTTCCATCACCGAACGGCCATCGGCCTGCAGGATCAGCTTGATGGAATCCACGTCATGCGAGCGCTGCGCGACGCGCTGGCCGCGTACACCATGGGCCGTCGCATCGATGCGCGACAGGCGGCAGGGGCCGAAATCGGCAGACTGCAGCGTCGCGGCACGGGTTTCGGTTTCGAAGTCGAGCTGGATGTTGCCGAACAGCCGCCGGGCCAGACCGGGCAGTTCCGGTCCCGACCCGATGTCCATCGGGGCGTGCGTGATCGCCATGACGTCCTCCCGCCATTTGCCGGTCGTCGCCCTTTCGGGTGACCGGTCTGGTTCTGCCGTCCGGATCACCTGCGCCAGATGGCGTCAGTCCTCCAGATCCGGGGTCGGCACGGTTCCAGCCAGTGGAACCTGTCAGATAATAAACATATTAAATATATCATTGGAAGAGGGGTGTGAGATACCTTGAGAAAAATGCTGAACCGGTTGGGGGATGGCGCCGTGGAGTACGTTTTCTCATCGTCGCTCCTGCGCAGGCAGGAGCCCAGTAACCGAGGCGTCTTCGGCCGGAACACCCAACGCCCACCGGGGATACTGGATCCCTGCCTTCGCAGGGATGACGAGGGGGAGAGGTGCGGAGCGGAGCGGTCAAAGCCAGCCGCCTCGTCGCTCCTGCGCAGGCAGGAGCCCAGTAAACGGGGCGTCAAAGGCGGGAGCACCCAACGCCCACCGGGGATACTGGATCCCTGCCTTCGCAGGGATGACGACGGTGAGAGGCGCGGAGCGGAGCGGGGGGGGGGCGATGAAAACTTCAGTCTTCGACGGCCTCGTCGTCCTTGCGCGGGCGGCCGCGGCGAGGGGAGGTGGCAGGGGTGCGGGAGCCGAGGTCGAGGCCCAGGGTTTCGGCGATGAGCGGGCTGTCGCTCATCACTTCGTCCAGCTCGCGCAGCATGTCCTGAAGGACGCCAAGCCGTTCGGCGCCGTAGCGCCGCGTGATTTCGGCATAGATGATCTCGGAATGGCCGCCGGCCTGGTCGATCAGGATGCGGCCGGCGGGGCTGATGGAGATCAGCACCCGGCGCATGTCATTCTCGTCGGTCATGCGCTGCACCAGGTTGCGTTCCTCAAGCCCCTTGAGGATGCGCGACAGGCTGGGGGCGAGCAGGCAGGTGGCGTCTGCCAGTTCCAGCACTTCGATGGCAGAGACGGAGGTGAGCGCCCGCAGCACGCGCCATTGCTGTTCCGTGATGCCGAAATGGGTGAGGCTGGGGCGGAACTGGCGCATCACGGCTTCCCGCGCGCGCAACAAGGACATCGGCAGCGACTTCGAAAAGTCGCGCAGGCGAATGCGCATGCCGGCTCCCGCGCCCGGATCGGCCTCAACGGGGGGCTGGAAGGAGGCCGGCGCCGGCCGGCGTGAAGGCGAGGAATCGATTGTCATGTTCACAAATATCCAGGGTCACGGATGCGTATCCTGATTGTGGCGATATGGAAAGCTGCATCGTTTTGGCGAGGGCTGAAACAGGCATTGACCGGCGGGGCAATGAGCCTTGCCTGCCCGCGCAAGGGAGCGCAGCGGCGGTTTTGACCCCGCAGCCGGGTCGCTAGGGTGAGCCATCAACAGCGCCCGGCCCAACGCCCGGGCAGGGAGGACACCCATGACCATCCAGACCGCAACGCCGCCTGCCGCCTCGCAGATGAGCAAGGAAGCCGCCCGGTTTCTCAACGGACCGCACCGCGCCTTCATCAAGGGGGCATTCACCGACGAGGGGGCAGCCGAGGCCATTGCCGTGCATGACCCGGCAACCGGGCGGGTGATCGCCGAGGTGCCGGAATACGGCGCCGCCGGTGTCGAGGCGGCGGTCACCGCCGCTCGCGCCGCACTGGAGGGGCCATGGTCGCGGATGCGCCCGGCGGACCGGGAGAAGCTGATCCTCGATCTCGCCAATGCCATCGAGGCGGACGGGGCGCTGCTGGCGGAGCTGGAAACGCTGGAAAACGGCAAGTCGGTTGGCATCGCGCGCGGTCTCAGCGTCGGCGGATCCGTGGAGTGGCTGCGCTATTTTGCCGGCTGGGCCACCAAGATCGAGGGATCGAGCTATGACACCTCCATCGCCGTGCCGCCGGGTAGCCATCATTTCTCGGCCACCATCAAGGAGCCGGTGGGCGTGGTGGCGGCGATCGTGCCCTGGAATTTCCCGCTGCTGATGGGCATCTGGAAGATTGCCCCGGCGCTTGCCTGCGGCTGCACCGTGATCCTGAAGCCGGCCGAGGAAACGCCGCTGACGGCGCTGCGGCTGGCCGAGATTGCCGCCCGCGTCGGCCTGCCGGAGGGCGTGCTCAACATCATCACCGGCCGGGGATCGGTGACCGGCGCGGCGCTGACGGCGCATCCCGGCGTGGACAAGATCACCTTCACCGGCTCGACCGAAGTCGGCCAGATGATCGGCCGCAAGGCGCTCGACACCATGACCCGCTTCACGCTGGAACTGGGCGGCAAGTCGCCGATGATCATCTGCGCCGATGCCGATCAGGGCCAGGAACCGCTGATGGCGGGGCTTGGCATGTTCTTCAACCAGGGTCAGGTCTGCACCTCGGCCTCGCGGCTGCTGATCGAGAAGTCGGTCTATGACAGGACGCTGGAGGCGCTGGCCGGGGTGGCCGACAGCATGACCATGGGCTCGGGCCTTGATCCGAATGCCCAGATCAATCCGCTGGTGTCGGCCCGCCACCGCAACCGCGTGAACGGCTTCATCGAGCGGGCCGAGGCGGCAGGCGCCCGGCGCATCTGCGGCGCGCGGACCTTGCCGGAGGGCGGCTATTTCGTGGCCCCCACCATCTTCGACGGCGTGACCTCTCAGATGGAAATCGTGCAGGAGGAAGTGTTTGGCCCGGTGGTGGCGGCCATGCCCTTCACCGATCTGGACGAGGCAATCCGGCTGGCCAATGACAGCCGCTATGGCCTGGCCGCCTCGATCTGGACGCGCGACCTCAACAAGGCCTTCCACGCCAGCCGCGCCCTGAAGGCCGGCACGGTGTGGGTCAACAGCCATAACACCGTCGACGCCAACGCCCCCTTCGGCGGCTACAAGCAGTCTGGCATTGGCCGCGAGCACGGCCGGGCGGCGCTGGACGCCTATCTGGAATCCAAGACCGTGATCATCCGGTATTCGTGAGACAGCCATGACAGAAACCTTCGACTACGTCGTCATCGGGGCCGGATCGGCCGGGTCTGCCGTGGCGCACAGGCTGGTCAATGCCGGCAAGACGGTGCTGCTCCTGGAAGCGGGCCCGGCGGACAATTCGATGTTCGTGCATATTCCGGCGACCTTCGTGCGGGTCATCGGCACGGCGCGGACCTGGCTGTACCAGTCCGAGCCTCAGCCGCATGCTGAGGGCCGCGTCATGCATATCCCGCAGGGGCGCACGCTCGGCGGCGGCTCCTCGGTCAACGCGATGATCTACATCCGCGGTCAGCGGCAGGACTATGACACCTGGGCCGCCCTGGGCGCGCGCGGCTGGGCCTATGCCGATGTGCTGCCGTATTTCCGGCGGGCGGAGAACAACCAGCGCCTGTCCAACGCCTGGCACGGGGCGGACGGGCCGCAGAGCGTCAGCGACCCGCGCCACCGGCATCCGCTGAGCCTCGCCTTCGTCAAGGCGGCGCAGGAGGCGGGCCACTCCTATAATGACGACTTCAACGGCGCGGAACAGGCCGGCACCGGCTTCTACCAGTCGACCACCGGCAACGGGCAGCGCGCCTCGACGGCGGTCGCCTATCTGAAGCCGCTCAGGGGCAACTCGAAGCTGGTGGTGCGCACGGGCTGCGCCGTGTCGCGGCTGATCATCGAGAATGGCGCGGCGACCGGGCTCAGCTACCGCCGCGAGGACGGCAGCGAGCACACCGTGCATGCGCGTGCGGAAGTGGTGCTGTCGGCCGGGGCGCTGGCGACGCCGAAGCTGATGATGCTGTCGGGACTGGGGCCGGCGGCGGAGCTGGAACCGCTCGGCATCCCGGTGCTGCGCGACCTTCCGGGCGTCGGCCGGAACTTCCAGGACCATCTGGAGGTGTCGGTCTATGCCAGGGCGAAGGATCCGATCAGCCTGCTCGGCGCGGACCGGGGGCTGAAAGCGATCCGGCACGGCCTGCAGTATTTCATGACCAAGTCCGGACTGCTGACCTCGAATGTGGTGGAATGCGGCGGGTTCTTCGACACGAGTGGGTCGGGCCGGCCGGATATCCAGTTCCATGTCATCCCGACGCTGATGGGCGACGTGGGGCGCGAGCCGCTGGCCGGGCACGGCATGTCGCTGAACCCCTGTTTCCTGAGGCCGAAGTCGCGCGGCACGGTGAAGCTGCGCTCGGCCGACCCGAACGAGCCGATCCTGCTCGACCCGAACTTCCTCGCCGAGCAAGACGACGTGGACACGCTGGTGCGCGGGGTGAAGCTGGCGCGCCGCATCCTGCGCCAGCCTTCGCTGCAGAAGCTGATCGAGCGCGAGCTGTTGCCCTCCGAGGCGGAGACGCTGAGCGACGCGCAGATCGAGGATCATGTCCGCCGCTATGCCAAGACGGTCTATCACCCCTCCGGCACCTGCCGCATGGGCGAGGACGACGAGGCGGTGGTCGACAGCCAGCTCCGGGTGCGCGGCATCGGCCGGCTTCGCATCGCAGATGCCTCGGTGATGCCGACTCTGGTCAGCGGCAACACCAACGCCCCCTCGATCATGATCGGCGAACGCTGCGCCAACTTCCTGCTCGGACGGGGATAGCGCAGGGTCGCGATGATTGAAAAAAAACGCCGCCACGGGGGTCTCCGGGGCGGCGTTTGAGTTTATAGAGCTACGTAGACGAAAAGGAAAAAATCAAATTTGACGTGATTTATCCAAAATGGCAGTGTAGCGAAATTGGCGCAAGGTAAGAGGTTCGACATGAAAGAAGCGAAAAACTCCTTGCGAGATCACAGAAAAGCGCGTGGGTGGACGCAGGAGAGCTGGCTCGGTTGATCTGAACAGGTGCCGGGCGTTTTCTAAGTGGTTTTCCGCCTCGGTTATGCCGCCAGCACT